>JBBQAU010000184.1:0-4877 GCA_038316685.1 Sphingomonadales bacterium | reverse complement strand
GCCGCTCTACCGGATTGATCGCATGCTGTTCCAAATGGCACAGGCAACGCAGCTCAAGGGGATAGCCGGGGTGCGGCTCGGGCGGGTGAGCGATGTCCAGCCCAATGATCCGCCCTGGGGCGAGGTGTTGGACACGATGATCAACCGCTGGTGCCGCGATATGGGCATACCCTATCTGGGCAGCGCCGATATCGGCCATGACAGCGCGAACACGGTCGTTCCGTTCGGGCTGGTGCCGATCCGCTAGACTTAGCGGCACTTAGCCTAGGCCCTTGGCCTTGAAGTGCGCCAGCATCCGCGACCAGCCATCCCTGGCATCGGCCTCGTTGTAACTCGGGCGATAATCGGCGTGAAAGCCGTGTTCCGCATTGGCGTAAACATGAATGTCCGACCCGGTCTTGCCAGCCGCCTTTAACGCGGCGAGCAGTGCTTCGATGTCGGTCTGAGGAATACCCTTGTCCAGTGCGCCATACAGGCCAAGCACCGGAGCGTTCAACTCACCCGCGCGCGCAATCAATGGCTTCACCTGACCATACCAGGCAACGCCTGCCTTGATATCGGCATTGACCATCGCTGAGCGCCAGACCACCGCTCCGCCCCAGCAAAAGCCCGTAATACCGATCTTGCCGGGCTTGGCGAACTTTGCGGCCTTGATCCAGGCGGTGGTTGCCTTCACATCGCCATCGACCTGATCGGGCGTTGCCTTTTGCACGATGGGCAGGATTTCCTTGAAATCCTTGAGCGCGGGCAGGCTGACCCCGGCGCGGTAAAAGAAATCAGGCGCAACCGCGACAAAACCAAGTGTGGCGAGCCGCTTGCAGACGTCCTTGATGTAATCATGGATGCCGAAAATCTCGTTACACACGATGATCGTCGAGTGTTTCCCCGCGCCTTTCGGCCGCGCGACATAGGCGGGCAGCGGTGAAGCCCCGCCATTGGGGATCAGCACTTCTTCGATCACCAGCCCGTCGGCAGGCGTCGTCACCGGCCGGGCATTCGCCGCCACCGCAGCCACAGCATAGCCTGCAAAGAACATGCTGACGGCGGTGCGCCTGGTCAGGTGGAAATCCTGGGGTTCCGATCCTTCGGGGCGGGTGAGCGTGATCATCGGCGAAACTCCTGCACTGGTTCTAAGACAGGATAGGCCCTTCGATCCCGCGAAGACAATGCCCGCAATGCCCGCAATGGTCGTGAGCGGCCTCTTTGGGGTGACTTGTTTTGTAAACCCGACGCGGTTACCAATCCCTAGATGATGCAGCGTTCGACCTTGACCCCCACTACCACCACCCGGGCTGTCCCGGGGGGGTCGGAGTTGCGCGTCACCGGTTGACGTCCGCGCCTTCAGGCTCTCCCCGGTGAATGGGGGTGAAGCTGACGCTCCTTCCTCGTTCCGCCCTTTCCCCAACCGGCGCACTTTTCCAAACCGGTACTTTGTGCATAAGCGCGGCCTATGCGACAGGAACGATCATGAACGATTTTTATTCGATTACGCTGCCCGACGGTGCTGTCCGCGAGGTTGCGCCTGGGACGACCCCGGCGGACATTGCGGCCGCGATTGGACCGGGATTGGCCAAGGCGGCGATTGCGGCGCGCGTTGATGGTGCGTTGTTCGATATCGGGCGGCCATTTGAGGGCGATGCCAAACTCGCTTTGGTGACAAACCGCGATGAGGCCGATGCGTTGGAAATGGCGCGGCATGATTTTGCGCATGTGCTCGCAGAGGCTGTGC
Organism: Sphingomonadales bacterium; assembly: GCA_038316685.1. Lineage (GTDB taxonomy): Bacteria > Pseudomonadota > Alphaproteobacteria > Sphingomonadales > Sphingomonadaceae > Sphingomonas. The sequence continues at coordinate 3,148 of JBBQAU010000184.1, read as the reverse complement.
AGCAACTGTTTCCCGGCACGCAGATCACCTTTGGTCCCTCGACCGACGATGGTTTTTATTACGACTTCGCGCCTCCGCCTGCGCGCGGGCCTTTCACCGAGGAAGACCTGCCGGTGATCGAACAGGCGATGCGCGACATCATCCGCGCCGATAAGCCGCTGCGCCGCGAAGTGTGGGACCGGGCGACGCTGATCAGCCGGTGGAAGCAGCAGGGTGAAAGCTTCAAGGCCGAATGGGCCGCCGAACTGCCGGGTGATGAGCCGCTGACGGTCTATTGGTCGGGCGAGGATTGGCTCGACATGTGCCGGGGGCCGCATCTGGCCTCGACGGGCAAGCTTGATCCCGAAGCGTTTAAGCTGACGCGTGTGTCCGGTGCCTATTGGCGCGGTGATCAGAACAACCCGCAGCTTTCGCGCATCTATGGCACGGGCTGGCTCAACAAGAAGCAGCTCGCCGAGCATATGACGCGGCTGGAGGAAGCCGCCAAGCGCGATCACCGGAGGATCGGTGCAGAGATGGACCTGTTCCATCTCCAGGCCGAGGCGCATGGATCGGTATTCTGGCACCCGAATGGTTTTGTGATCTACCGCGCGTTGGAGGCCTATATGCGCCGCCGCCTTGATGCCGCTGGCTATCTGGAAGTAAAGACGCCGCAGATCATGGATGCGCGCCAGTGGGAGCAATCCGGGCATTGGGGCAAATACCGGGAAAACATGTTCGTCATCCCCGACGAAGTGCCCAATACCGACGATGACGGCCCGGTCGTGTCGAACAAGGCCGAGTGGATGGCGCTAAAGCCGATGAACTGCCCGGCGCATGTGCTGATTTTCCGTCAGGGCATCAAAAGCTACCGCGATCTTCCGCTGCGGCTGGCTGAAATGGGCTGCTGCCACCGCAACGAGCCGCACGGTGCGCTCCACGGGCTGATGCGCGTGCGCCAGTTTACGCAGGATGACGCGCATATCTTCTGCCGCGAGGACCAGATTGTCGATGAGGTCAGCCGATTCTGTGATCTGCTCGATGCAGTGTACAAGGATCTGGGCTTTGGCGATTACGCGATCAAGCTCGCATTGCGCCCTGAAAAGCGGTTCGGCACCGATGCGATGTGGGACTGGTCTGAACAGAGCATGCGTGACGCTGTGGCCGCCACCGGCCGCAACACGCCCGAATGGGGCTGGGAAGAATTGCCCGGAGAAGGCGCCTTCTATGCGCCCAAGCTGGAGTTCCACCTGACCGACGCGATCGGGCGGACGTGGCAGGTCGGCACGATCCAGACCGATACGGTGCTGCCCGACCGGCTTGATGCAAGCTATGTCGGCGCGGATGGCGAGCGCCACCGCCCGGTGATGCTCCACCGCGCGATCCTCGGCAGTTACGAACGCTTTATCGGCATCCTGATTGAACATTATGCGGGTAAGTTTCCGCTCTGGCTGGCACCTGTTCAGGCAGTGGTCGCGACAATCGTGTCGGACGCGGACGATTATGCGCTTGAGGTTGCAGCCAAATTGAAAGCGGCGGGTATCCGCGTGGAAACTGATCTGCGCAACGAGAAGATCAACTACAAGGTCCGCGAACACAGCCTCGCCAAGGTCCCCAACCTGCTCGTAATCGGCAAACGCGAAGCGGCGGAGCGCACCGTGGCGCTGCGGCCGCTGGGCGCGGATGCGCGACAAGACACGCTGGAGCTTGATGAAGCCGTCGCGCAACTTGCTTTGGCGGCACGCCCGCCCGACATGTCCAATTAAGCGTCGCGCAAATTCGGCTGTGGCGCGATGGATGCACTATCGCGGCACGTGTTTTTGCGCTATCGTCATCGTCCGCTAATTCCAATAACAATTTCGGAGATCGAGTTATACCTCCTCCCATGATCCGGCGCCCGCTTGCGCCCCCGCCGACCAATGGCCCGCGGTTCAACGAATTCATCGTCTCGCCCAAGGTCCGGGTGATTGACGAAAATGGTGAAAATCTAGGCGTGATGTACACGCGCGAAGCAATGGAGCAGGCAGCAGCCGTCGGCCTTGATCTGGTTGAGGTCTCGCCCAACGCCGACCCGCCCGTCGCCAAGTTCCTCGATGTCGGCAAGTTCAAGTATGAGGCGCAGAAAAAGGCCAACCTTGCGCGCAAATCGCAAAAGACGCAGGAAATTAAAGAGATCAAGATGCGTCCCAACATAGACGATCATGATTATGACACCAAGATGAAGAAGATCATCGAGTTCATCGAAGAGGGTGACAAGGTAAAGGTCACGCTGCGGTTTCGTGGTCGCGAATTGGCGCATGGACAGCTTGGTATGGTGCTGCTGCAGCGCGTACAGGCCGATACAATCGAATCCGCCAAGGTGGAGGCCTATCCGCGTATGGAAGGCCGTCAGATGCTGATGGTGCTCGCGCCGAAGTAGCGCCGGGCAAGGATGCAGCGAAGCTGCATCCCGCCTCAAGGCGCTACCGGCCGGCGGCGCCGGCAGCGCCGTCCGACGACGCAGCTTTGCCGCGTTGCGTCGGATGGCGGGCAAGCGGTCAGCCGCTTCCCGACATTCTCGACGCGCTTGTTGAAGTATGGCCTTTTGCGGATTGAGCCAGCCGGTCAGATTGAGCGGCGGCTGAAGCGCGATGATCGCCGCGAACTCCTTGTTCCGCACGTCTGCGATTAGTGCAATCTGGTTGGCAACGAGATTGTCGGCCATCCAATGGCTGAGGCGTCGTTCATTGCTTTCGGAAAAGCGAAAGTTCATGGCGTCTTGCTCGGTTGCGGCGCTACCTCGCGGTTGGACCGTCAAGGTGAGTTCGACGCGAAGCAAAGCGCGGAGTGAACGCCGCAGAGTCGATCCGCCACTGTGGCCGTTCAGATAATGATTGCGGACATTGATTGATTGCTTGGTTATGCCGACATAGCGGAAACCGCTGCCTGCGGGTCGAATCTGGCCAATTGATCTGCCATTGCGCAGGCAGCAAACATAAATCCCGGCCCCGGTCAGCAATGGCAAATCAGGCAGGGCATGCTGCTCTTTGAGCAGTCACATGGCCACGTCGCTCATACAGGTGGCTCCCAAAGTTCGATTGCATTCCCTTCAGGATCATGAATACGCGCAAATTGACCCGCCTCAGCTGAATCCCATTCTGCCCTTGTTTCCACTGCGATCCCCGCGGCG
>JBBQAU010000183.1:0-4888 GCA_038316685.1 Sphingomonadales bacterium | reverse complement strand
GAAGCCATTGCGCCGTCAGTTGCAGTCATGTTGTCGGTTGCCATTGCGTCCATCGACTCGTTAGCAGCCATGTCGGTGACCATTGCATTGTCGGTCGCCGTTTCGGTCTTTGGCGAGCAAGCCGAAACCAGAAGTGCCGCGCTGGCGATCATCGAACCAGCAACGACTTTTGAAATGAGTGCACGCATTCTGAAGCTCCCTAGATAGTGGATTTGGTCGGCTTGACCGCCTTAATACCCAAACCGTGGTGTACATTAGTCGGATATTGCGCCGCCCTCAAGCCTCGTTTTGCATCGATAAAGAAACTCTATCGAGAAATCGCGTAAATTCAGCCGCTAAGGCTGAATCGAAGGCAGTGATTTGGGTGTTTTTTCCAAGTTTTTGTAGGCTGGTAACTGCAAAATCGGGCAATCCGCATGGAATGATGCCATCAAAATGTCCCAAATCGGGTGAGATGTTCACCGCGAATCCATGCAGCGTAACCCAGCGTTTAACCCGAACGCCAATCGCGCCGACCTTGGCCTCGACGCCGTCGTCCATTGTCCAGATGCCCACCCGGCCTGGCGCGCGAAAGGCATGGAGATCAAGCCTTTCCAACGCGGCAATCACCCATTCCTCCAAAGCATGCACATAACGGCGTATGTCACGCCCGCGAAGGTTGAGATCGACCATGACATAACCGATGCGCTGGCCTGGCCCATGATACGTGTAACGCCCCCCCCGGCCGGTCATGTGCACGGGGAATCGCTGATCGAGCAGTTCTGCTGCAATGGCGCTGGTGCCTGCTGTGTAAAGCGGCGGATGTTCGAGAAGCCATACCATCTCCCGCGCTTCGCCTTGCGCAATTGCCTTTGCGCGGCCGGTCATGACCGATTCGGCATACGCATAATCGGTCAATCCGGGTTCGACGCGCCATTCGATGCTGCTGTTATCGCTTCCCATCGCCCAACCGATGCGACAACAGCCGCGCGCTTGCAACCACTGGCAACCGGACGCGTGATCGTCTACCAACGTCGAGATTAGCCGGACGGGACGAATAGGTTGTGAATCGAGTGAAGATAAACGCCGTCTGGGATCGGTCCACAGAATTCATTAGCGATCATCTGGCATTAATTTTTCCGATCACGCTGATGGGTATTTTAGTTCCCGCCGTTTTACAGGACGCCTCGGGCACATTGTCGGCGGGTGCCGAACCCGGTCTGCTGCTGGCCTTGCGCGCCATCGGCTTGGTGTTGTCGATCATTTCCCTGTCTGCTCAGCTGGCAATTATTGCAGCGGCCGTTTCGCCGGAGCTGACGACCGGACAGGCGCTGCGTCGGGGCCAGTCGCGTCTTCTAGTCGCGCTGGGCCTGTCGGCGCTTGTGGTCGTTGGTTTTGTCCTGGCGCTCTTGCCGCCGGTTTTTGTACTGGCTTCGACAGGGGTTGATTTCGCCGTCCTCGCCGCTGCCAGTGCGGCTGGTCAGGCGGCTGCGCTGACGAAAGTGTCGTCAGGCGTTGCAGTTTTTGTCATATGCTATGGGCTTGGGCTGGCGGTGTTGCTTGTCTGGTTCGCCGCCCGCAGCGTGTTGCTCTCCCCTGTGGTTGTGGCCGAGAATCGCGGGTTGGCCAGTTTTGCCCGGTCGTTTGCGCTCACGCGCGGCTTGACGTGGCGGATCATTGGCCTGCTCATTCTTTTCACAGTCGTCAGCACTGTGGCGGGGCTTGCGGCCAAAACGGTATTCGGATCAGTGTTCCGGCTGGCTTTGGGGGGTGAGGGCGCGTTCAGCCTTTCCAGCCTGTTGACCTCGACAATTGTCGGGACCGTCGCCGCCGGGTTCACTGTCCTTGGCGCGGTCGTTACCGCCAAACTCTATGTTGCGGCCAGGGATGCCGCGCAGGAAGCCTCCGGCATCGCATGAAAATTGATTTTGGGGTTACCGTATCCGAGGCTTGGGCCCTGTTTCGTCGCGACCGTGAAGTCCTGATCGCCCTCGCCGGCGCATTCCTGTTTCTACCTACGCTGGTCTTGTTGTTATTGGTGCCTGCCGCGCCACAACAATTGGCCAGCGGCGCAACCGAGGCGGAGATGTCGCTGTTTGTGGATAATTATGTTGGCTGGTTCGGTGCCAATGGCCGCTGGTTCGTCATGGGGACGATCGTTTCACTGTATGGCGGACTGTCGATCTGCTGCCTGTATCTTGACCGTCAGCAGGCTGATATTCGCGCGGTCCTGCTGCGGTCCCTGGCGCTGTTGCCGCGCTATTTGCTGGCGTCACTGATTATCCTTATTCCGGCGTCACTTGGCGCGCTCGCTTTTGTGTTCCCGGGACTCTACATCCTCGGCAGGACGTTGCTCGTCGCGCCCGTGCTGGTCGCTGAGCCACCCGTTTCAGCTGTCGCGGCGATTCAGCGGAGCATCGCGTTGACCCGCCAAAACGGCCTTGTCCTCGCCGCGCTCTCCGGGCTTGGCCTGCTGGCGGGACAGCTTTTGCCGGCACCCTTGCTGGCCATTGAGGAGGGGATTCGGCGCGCGCGCGCTGCCAATCCGATCGCTATCTTCCTCATCGATTCGGGCGCTGCTGCTTTGGCAGCAGCGGTGGCGCTGGCGATGATTTTGTTGCGCGTTTCGATCTATCGACGGCTCACATCGGCCAGGCGCGGGATTTGAGGGGCGGTATCGGCGGGTAGCATCCCGACGACGCGTGGATCGGCGAAAGTTTCAATCGTCCGGGCGATGGGGATAAAGCCGCTCGCCCGGTAGAACCCAAGCGCTGACGGGTGATCAAGCGTGCAGGTGTGCAGCCAGACGCGGTCAACGCCCGGACGCCAGACGCGCATCAGCGCCTCTGCCATCAGCCAACGACCAAGCTTTTGTCCGGCAAGTTCCGGGATCAGGCCGAAATAGCTGATTTCTGCCTCGCGCGGATGACGGAAATCTAGTTCGAGCATGCCGACCTCAATCCCCGCACGGTCAATTGCTGCATAAACCTCGACCCGGCTGTCGCCGATGATCGTCCCGAGGGCTGCATCATCGAGTATCAACCGCGAGAACCACAGCCATGGCGCCCCCACCCGGCGGAACAGCGCGCGATAACTGGCTGGTGTTGGCCGGCTCCATTGCACCAGCCGCAACGGGCTTTCCGGGAGCGCAGACAGCCGGGGACGCGCGCGCATCTCCAGCGTTGTGACAATTGTCGCGAGCTCGGCCGACGCAACCTTGGTCAACGCCATGTCAGGCCGTCCGGTTCATTCCCAGGTGGCCAGCGGCGGCAGGCTCATGAGAATCGCATCGATATTCCCGCCGGTTTTCAGCCCAAACAGCGTGCCGCGATCATAAACCAGATTGAATTCGGCATAACGCCCGCGCCAGGCCAGCATCTGTGCGCTGTCAGCCTCGGTGAAGGGCATGTTCATCCGCCGCCGCACGATGCGCGGATAGGCATCGACAAAGGCGCGACCGACATCCTGTGTGTAAGCAAGGTTGGTCGCGAAATCGCCTTCGAGATGATCGTAAAAAATGCCGCCAACGCCGCGATGCACCTTGCGGTGGGGGATGTAGAAATAATCGTCGGCCCATTTCTTGTGGCGCTCATAATAGTCGCTGCCGTGCTTGTCGCAGGCGGCCTTTAGCGTTGCGTGGAAGTCCGCTGTATCTTCCTCATAGGCAAGCGGCGGGTTAAGATCGGCCCCCCCGCCAAACCAGCGCTTGGTCGTTACCAGCATGCGCGTGTTCATGTGGACGGCGGGGACGTGCGGATTCGCCATGTGCGCGACAAGGCTGATGCCGGTGGCGAAAAAGCTTGGGTCTTCGCTTGCGCCGTGGATGGATTTGGCAAAATCGCCCTCAAAAGTGCCGCCGACGGTCGAGACATTGACGCCGACCTTTTCAAAGACCTTGCCCTTCATGACGCCGCGCATACCGCCGCCGCCCGGCGCGCCCGACGGATCAATGCGGTCCCAGCCGGTATAATCAAATGATGCGTCTGATCCGGCTTCGCGCTCAATCGCGGTGAATTCAGCGCAAATCACATCGCGAAGATGCTCAAACCATGTTCGCGCGGTCAGTTGTTCATTATCAAGCTCGATCATATACCCCTGCAATCCCCTCTCTATGCGGCCGGCCAGCCATTGGTCTGCCGAAGCGCCTCGCCAAGCGCGATGGCACCCGCCACCGCGACATTCAAGGATCGTCGTCCCGGCACAAGCGGAATATTGACGGTCAGATCTGCGTGATTGTGAACATGCAGCGGTACACCGGTCGATTCGGCACCCAAGATCAAGGTGTCGCCAGCCGCGAACCGGGCAGCATCAAGCCGGGTGGTCCCGCGCGTCGTCAGCAGGACGGTGCGGCGTGGCGCTGTCATCAAAAACGCCGCCCAATCAACATGTCGTGTCACCTCAACATGGGCCAGATAATCCATACCTGCGCGTGTTAAGGCTCTGTCAGAGAACGGAAAACCCATCGGTTCTATTAGGTCTACGGCGATGTTGAGGCAAGCGGCAAGGCGCAGAATTGTGCCGACATTGCCCGCGATGTCGGGTTGATATAGAGCAAGTCTGAGCCGGTGTTCCATGAGCGGCCTCTTAGGGCTTTGGTCCATGTTGGCTCAAGAGGGCGAAATTGCGCTTGGCAAAACAACTAAGCTGCGGCTATCAGGCCCCAAAGCACCGTTAAGGGCGGATGTTCTCCTCATCGGCTATTCAGCGATTAGGGAAATGTCAATTGGTCAATCGGCAAAGGCAAGTGAATGGCAAGCGTTGAACGAGCGATTCCTTCTGGCATAATGCACGGCGGCGGCGGCGGCGGCGACGAACCGCGCCGCCGGGATTTTTTGAGCATTGCGGCGCTTTCATTTGGCGGCGTTGGCGTCGCGGCGGTGATTGTGCCACTTGTCAATCAGATGAACCC
>JBBQAU010000182.1:0-4971 GCA_038316685.1 Sphingomonadales bacterium | reverse complement strand
CCGCTCGCTTCCAGGCAGGAACGCTCGCGCAGTAAATACCGCTGCTACCCCGAACTTTCCCCTGTCCCCCGCCCCTCACTTCTGCCAAACTCGTTGACGGATGCAGCAACCCCGCCCCTCCCGCGCGACCCCCGGCACTGCTTGCCGCGCTGGTCGAGTCGGCTGCGCCTACGCTACCTGCCCCCACCCCGTTTCCACCAAAGGAACCGCATGAGCCGCAAGCCCGCACCCGCGCAATCCGGTGAACGAAGCCGCGCCGAACTAACCTTCGACAAGCCGCAACTGATGCCGCAGCTGTTTGGAGAGTTTGATCGCTATTTGTTGCTGATCGAAAACCGGCTGGGGGTTTACATCACTGCGCGCGGCAACAAGGTTGGCCTGGAGGGGACTGCCGAGGCCGTCGCTGCGGCGCGCGATGTCCTGAACGAACTCTATCGCCGCATCGTGCGCGGCGAGATTGTCGAAACCGGGCTGATCGAGTCGGTGATCGCGATGTCGGCGGAACCAACCCTCCACGGCATTATCAGCGCAGAAGCCTCCGTCCCGCCCGCAATCATGATCCGCACGCGCAAGAAAACCATCGTTCCGCGCACCATGGCGCAGGCGCATTATATGCGTGAACTGCTGGGCAACGATATCATCTTCGCGCTTGGCCCTGCAGGTACTGGCAAGACCTATATTGCCGTTGCACAAGCCGTCGCGCAGTTGATCACCGGCAGCATCCAGCGGCTGATCCTGTCGCGTCCGGCGGTGGAGGCGGGCGAGAAGCTGGGGTTCCTGCCCGGCGACATGAAGGAAAAGGTCGATCCCTATCTGCGCCCGCTTTACGACGCGCTCAATGATTGCCTGCCCGCCGAACAAGTCGAGCGCCGGATCGCGAGCGGCGAGATTGAAATCGCCCCCATCGCCTTCATGCGCGGCCGCACGCTCGCTGATGCCTTCATTATCCTTGACGAGGCGCAGAACACCACGCCTGGACAAATGAAGATGTTCCTCACACGCTTTGGCGAGAACAGCCGCATGGTCGTGTGCGGCGACCCCAAACAAACCGATCTCCCCGGCGGCATGAATGCGAGCGGCCTCAACGACGCGGTTGGGCGGCTGGAGGGAGTCGATGGCCTGTCAATCTGCCGCTTTGGGACAGGCGACGTGGTGCGCCACCCGATCGTGGGGCGCATCGTCGAGGCCTATGAGGGGAAGGATAGTTGAATTGAAGGATATCCTTGTCTACATAAAGGATATCCCGGAGACCTAAGATGGCATCGCTCTACATCAAGGATAGCAACATGGCGGCGCGGGCCGACCGGTTTGCCAAGCGGCTCGGCACCACCAAGACCGATGTTGTCCGACAGGCGTTTGACGCGCTTGAGGAAAAGCTGGGGCCGGAGCAGCCCAAACTGGATTGGATCGAATGGATGAACCAGTATCGCCGCGACCATCCCCTGCCGCCGCCGACCGGGTTGAAGGTGGACAAGGCCTTTTTCGACTGGCTTTCGGGGGAAGAGGGAGCCGATGACCCTTTTCGTTGACGCATCTGCACTCGTGGCGATGATAGCGGGAGAGCCCGAGCGTCATGCATTTATGGAGCGCGTCCGCGATGATGATGATCCGCTATGGTCGGCGATGACGGCTTGGGAGTCGGTCTGCGCATTGTGCCGGTCTTACCATTATGCGTTCGATCATGCTCGCCGCGAAGTCGCCGACACCGCCGCGGCGCGTCCCTTTCGGCTTGTCCCGATCGGCGCGGATGAGGCTGCGGTCGCGATTGAGGCGTTTGCCACGTATGGCAAGGGTCGCCACCCCGCCCAGCTCAACATGGGCGATTGTTTTGCCTATGCCTGCGCCAAAGTTAATAACGCCGACCTGCTCTACAAGGGTAACGACTTCGCGCAGACCGATCTCTCCTGATGCTTGATGTCGCGCTCTGCGCCGAACCTGTTTGGCCTGCCGCCACTGACTGGGAAGCGCTGGCCGCCCGCGCCGCCACCGCGGCGCTTGCCTCCAGCCCGCATGCGGCGTGGATTGATGCGCCGTTCACCGTCGAAATCTCGGTGCGCCTGACCGACAATGCCGAAGTGCAGGCGCTCAACCTCGATTATCGGCAGAAAGACACACCAACCAACGTCCTGTCCTTCCCGATGATTGCGCCTGATTTGCTCGATACGCTCGCCAATACCGATGATGGCGAGATATTGCTCGGCGATATCATCCTGGCACATGAAACCTGTGCCAGCGAGGCGGGGGACAAGGGCATATCGCTGATTGATCACACCACGCATTTGATCGTGCATGGGACGCTGCATCTGCTAGGATATGATCACCAGGGCGAGGATGACGCCGGGGCGATGGAGCAGATCGAGCGCGATGTGCTGGCAAGCCTTGGCATTGCCGACCCCTATCGACTCGACGAGGATTGACGCACTCCAATGGCCGACGGCCCCAGTACTGAACCCGGCACCACCGGCCCCAGCGAAGGCGGCATATGGCGCTCTTTCCGCACACTGATATTCGGTGAACCCGCAGACGATTCGCTCCGCGCGCAGCTTGAAGAGGCGATTGACGCGCATGAGGATGATCCCGCCCCCGATGCGCGTGGTGATCTGTCGCCGCTCGAACGCCAGATGGTGCGCAATTTGCTCCATTTCGGGGAGCGTGACGCGGGCGACATCGGCGTGCCGCGCGCAGATATCGTCGCGGTCGAGGAGCAGACCAGTTTTCCCGATCTCGTCAACCTGCTCGCAGACGCTGGCCATAGCCGTCTGCCGGTCTACCGCGAGAAACTCGATAACATTATCGGCATGGTCCACATCAAGGATGTCTTCAACATCCTCGCGACGGGTGCCGCGCCGCCTGCGTCCATCGTCGAGCTGATCCGCCAGCCTTTGTTCGTGCCGATGTCCCGCGGGACGCTCGATCTGCTGGCGGACATGCGGCAGAAGCGGGTCCATCTCGCAATTGTGCTTGATGAGTATTCCGGCACCGAAGGGTTGGTCACAATCGAAGATCTCATCGAGGAAATCGTCGGCGATATTGAAGACGAGCATGATGAGGCTCCGCAAGCCTTGCTGGTGCCGCTGGACGGAGGCGCCTGGGATGCCGATGCGCGCGCGGAGCTGGAAGATGTCGGCCAAATGATCGATCCGCGCCTTGCCGAAACCGAGGATGATATCGACACCATCGGTGGTCTTGCCGCCGTGCTCGTCGGCCATGTGCCCGAGGCGGGGATTATCGTGAACCACCCCAGCGGATGGCGTTTTGAGGTGCTTGAGGCCGACACCAAACGCGTCCTGAAACTGCGGCTGCATCCACCGGTCAAGCTTATGAGCGAAGAAGACTGAGGCGCGGGCCCGGATCCGCGCGCTTTATCCTTCCTTCCGGCCCGGGCTCGCCCTAATCAGGGAATATGCGCAAACACATCCTCCCTTTTAGCGGCTTGTTGCTGCTCGTTGCCCTAGGTTTCTGGTTCTACATCAGTCAGCCCGATCAAGCCCGGTTGAGCGTTGCTGACGTGCAGGGCTCGCAGCCCCAAATCACCCCGGCCCGCCCTCAGAATTTCCCAACAATTTCGGTCGCCAAGGCAGTCGGCTGGCCGAAGGGCGCGATGCCGACACCGGCGGCCGGGCTGAAGGTCAATCCGTTTGCGTCGGGGCTAAATCATCCGCGCTGGATGTACCGGCTGAGTAATGGCGACATACTGGTGGCGGAAACCAATTCGCCCCCGCGCGAAGCGGGCGGCATCACCGGGCTGGTGATGGGGTATCTGATGAACCGGGGGGGCGCGGGCGTCCCTTCCGCCAACCGGATCACGCTGCTGCGCGATGCCGATGGCGATGGTGTTGCCGAGACCCGCAGCATATTGATCGCCGGACTCAACTCGCCGCTGGGTATGGTTGTACTTGGCGATGAGCTGTATATTGCAAATACCGATGCGCTCGTCCGTGTGCCCTTCAAGGTCGGCGAGACAAAAATTAGCGATAAACCCGAAACGGTCGTGCGCTATCCCGGCGGGGGCAATCATTGGGCACGCAACGTCATCGCGTCGGCCGATGGTCAAAAATTGTATGTCGCTGTCGGCTCGTCAAGCAACATCGCCGAAAAGGGGCTTGATCAGGAAACCAATCGCGCTGCCATTCTGGAGGTTGATCCCTTTGCCAAGACCTTCCGCCTGTTTGCGACGGGCCTGCGCAACCCACAGGGTCTTGCACTCGAACCGCAAAGCCAGCGGTTATGGACGACCGTCAATGAACGCGACATGCTCGGCTCGGACATGGCCCCAGATTATATGACGGCGGTCGGCTTTGGCGATTATTTCGGCTGGCCGCACAGCTATTGGGGCGGATATGAGGACAAAAGGGTCGAGCCCGTCCGACCCGATCTGCTCGAATATGCCAAGCGGCCCGATTATGCTCTCGGGCCGCACACGGCCTCGCTGGGGCTTAGCTTTGCGCAGGATGCGCGGCTTGGCGTGGGGCTGGCCAATGGGGCGTTTATTGGCCAGCATGGCTCATGGAACCGGGTGCCGGTGTCTGGATACAAGGTCATTTATGTGCCGTTTTCGGCCAATGGCTTCCCGGTAAAAAATGCCAAGCCGGTTGATGTGCTCACCGGATTTCTTGATCGCAGCGGCAATGCGCAAGGGCGGCCGGTTGGGGTCACCACTGATCGTACCGGTGCGCTGCTGGTGGCAGACGATGTCGGCAACGTCATCTGGCGGGTCAGCGCGGGGCGATGAAACGCCAGCGATTAATTCTCAACAGGTAAAGTTCTGGCACTATAGTTGCCAATATGCCTCGCGCGCGTTAACAGCCCAATTCAGGTCAGCCCGTTTTGGGCAGGTTGCTTTTTTTGGCTGGCTCCGGGGGGAATAATGCCAGCACGCGTCACAATCGTGCCAGACAAAATGACGTCGCATTGGCGCGTCGCGATGTTCGGGATGCTCAACCTGTTTGTAACGCAACATCGCAGTTTGAT
>JBBQAU010000181.1:0-4977 GCA_038316685.1 Sphingomonadales bacterium | reverse complement strand
ACCCAACCATGCGGGTCAGCGGCAGTGCCATGCTGAATATCCATCAACATTTGTCGTAAAGCGAGCGTGGTCTGGCCCGGGCCTCCCGTTCCTATCGTGAAGTTGGCATCACCGATCGTCATCCTTGCGATCGGCGTGACGACCGCTGCCGTGCCGCAGGCAAACGCCTCCAGCAATCGGCCAGTTCCGGCATCGGCGCGACACTGGTCGATCGCATAGGGCTCCTCGCGCACTGTCAGCCCCCGCTCTCGCGCGAGCATAATGATCGAATCGCGAGTAATTCCTGCCAGAATTGTCCCCCCGAGCGGTGGGGTCGCAATGCTGCCGTCATTGAACACGAAAAAAATGTTCATGCCACCCAGCTCTTCTATCCAGCGCCGCTCGACGGCATCAAGGAATAGCACTTGATCATGCCCGCGCTTGATTGCTTCCGATTGCGCCATAAGGCTTGCGGCATAATTACCACCGCATTTGGCAGCGCCTGTGCCGCCGGGTGCGGCCCGGGTATAGTCCTGTGAAACCCACAATGAGACAGCCGGTGCTTCACCCTTGAAATACGCCCCAACCGACGAGGCAATCACCGCAAACAGATATTCCGCCGACGGTTTCACACCAAGAAATACCTCGCTCGCGATCATGAATGGCCGCAGATATAGGGCCCCGCCGGGGATCGACGGAATCCAATCACGCTCGGACAAAACCAGCCGCCGCACCGATTCGAGGAAAAGCGGTTCAGGTAAAGGAGCCATTGCCATGCGCTCGGCCGAAGCGCGAAACCGCCGGGCGTTGGCATCTGCTCTGAACAGAGCAGTGCCGCCATCCGCCATCCGATAGGCCTTCATGCCCTCAAATATCTCCTGCGCATAATGGAGGACCGACGAGGCCGGGTCCATCGCCAGCGGCGCCCGGGGGGCCAGGCGTGCGTCATGCCAGCCCTGCCCTTCCCGATAGCGGATGGTGATCATATTATCGGTAAAGACACGACCGAACCCCGGGTCTTCCAGCAAGGCGGCGCGGGTCCTGTGATCCGTCGGTGCGGGGTGATCGACAATATTAAAGCGCAGCGCGTTGGCGCCCTCACCTGTGGTGCTTTTGTGCATCGATCTCGCCAGAAACTTTTTGAGGGACTTGACCCTATTATGGAGCGCGTCAAACTCGGTCAACATGGCTGCCACGTCCCCTTCCGCATCACCGCTGTTCCTCAGGGAGGCTGAAATCCGGCGAGGCGTAGAGTTGCTCTATTTTGGCTATAGCCAATTGACCCGATCAGCGGATGAAAAGCTTGCCGCAGAAGGGCTTGGTCGCGCGCACCACCGCGCGCTGTATTTCATTGCCCGCCACCCGAATCTGACCGTCAGCCAGCTCTTGGCGCTCCTGGCGATCACCAAACAGTCGCTGGGACGCGTCATCAACGATCTGACTGCTCATGGTTTGATTGAGAGCAGAGCAGGTGACCGCGATCGCCGACAAAGGCTGTTGCGCCTGACGCCTGGCGGCCAGCAGCTTGAGGGCGAGCTGTTTGATCTTGTCCGGTTGAAACTGTCGCGTGCCTACACCAGTGCAGGGCAGGATTGCGTCACCGGATTTTGGACAGTGCTGGAGGGATTGATTGCGGCATCCGAGGTGCCGACAACGGCCATCGCCAAGGGTTAGCGCGCCGCCGCCGCCATCTCTGCATTGCGCTGGGTGGCCGCCGCCAAAGTTTCCACCAGCAACTGCTCCAGCGCTTTCTGATCATCAAGCACATCCAGCCCGGCTCGAGTGGAGCCGCCTTTGCTGGCAACGCGATCCGCGAGCATGGCGGGGGAATCTGATGCATTGGCGGCCATCGCCGCAGCACCCTGCACGGTTGCCAGTGCCAGCCGGGCCGCCTGATCCTTGCCGAGCCCAAGCGTCGCTCCCGCAACGGCCAGCGCATCGATAAACCGGAAAAGGAAGGCAGGCCCGCTGCCGGCGAGCGCTGTAACCAGATCGAACAAAGCCGGATCGTCGATCCATTCGACCAGACCAAGCGGGGTCATGAGCGCTGTGACGCGCGACCTTGCATCCTCGGCCACTCGATCAGCATGTAACGCCACCACACCCTTCCCTAGTGCCACCGGCAGATTGGGCATCGCGCGCACGATTGACTCTGAATCAAAGCGCCGGGCAAGTGACGCGTGATCGACGCCCGCCAGGATCGAAATCAGGATCGGAACACCCGCCAAACGGGATGCTTGAGCGGCAGCGACGTCATCGATCTGCTGCGGCTTCATTGCTAGCATCACTGCATCAGGTAATCGTCCCTCTGGAAAGACACGCCCCTGTGTTACTCCCTCCGGTAAGGGGCGATCTGCCCGATTGATGACGGTTACATTGCGGGGAATGATGGTGCCAATTGCGATCCATCGGCGCAGCATCGCGCCACCCATATTGCCGCAACCAACCAGCCACAGCCGCGTGATCACGCCTCGCCCTGAGTCTCTGTCAGCGCTGCGGCAAGCGCGTCCTTCGGGCTCTTGCCGCCCCACAAGACGAACTGGAAAACGGGGTAAAAACGTTCGCATTCGTCAATCGCGGATTCCACCATCAGTTCGGCCGCTGCAAGGGACAGCGTGCCGCCGTCAGATGAATCGATCATCGCCGCATGCCGATACAGCAGGATGCCGCTTGAGGACCAAAGCTCGAAATGACCCACCCAAAGCTGTTCATTGACCAGGCCGATTGCTTCATAGATTGCGCTGCGTCGTTCGTCGGTAACGCGCACATCAGGAAAAGCCAAGAACTGCAGAACGCTGTCTTCTTCGCGCCACAAAGCGCGTAATTCATACTCGGTCCAGCTCCCCTTTACGTGGGCGACGACCTCATCGTCCTGACGTTCGTGAGTCCAGCCATGCGCAACAAAATAGCTTTCGAGCATGTCAATGGGCGCTGCATCGTCGCGCTCGTCATCGGCCTCATCAAGCGTCAACTATTGGTCCTCTGGTTCTTTGGCCCTGCTTGGGTGCCAATAATGGCCTCGCACCGCAAGTCTGGCCCTGCGGCCCGCACCAAAAAGCTGTGGACAATCGCTCTCAGACGTCGGTTGATTTCTTTACAGCTTTGGCCTTGGCGCTTGTTGGCGCAGCGGCGGATTTTGACGCTGTGGCCTCAAGCTTGTCCAGGCGTGCCCGCAGCCCGTCTGCTTCATCACGCGCGGCTGCCGCCATCGCCTTTACCGCCTCAAACTCTTCGCGCGAGACGAATTCAAGCCCACCAATCCACTCCTTGGCGCGCGCACGCGCACTTTGCTCGGCTTCGCGGCCCACCCCGGCGAGTGTGCCTGCGGCGCCGTTTACGAATTTGGCAAAATCATCGAAGAAACGGTTTTCGGATTGCATGGCGACTATTCCTTTGGCTTAGCCATTAATCTGGGTGCTGCCCGTCGATGGCACAAGGGTTTGCGCATTTGGATTGAGCTGGTCAATCCGCCAGGTCAGTGCACCAGCAAATACGATCCACACCAGATAGGGCACAAACAGCCAAGCTGCCAAAGACCGAATCCGACCAAAGACAAACGTTGTTGACAGCGCCATGACGAACATCACTCCGATCGTAACCAACGACCAGAATATTTGATGCGCCCCAAAAAAGAGCGGAGACCAAATCAGATTAGGCACGAGCTGCGCGGCGAAAAGACCAACTGCGGGACCACGTAGCGATGATCCGCGCGCATGCAGCACCATCGCCAAAGCCAATCCCAGCATAATATAAATCGACGTCCAAGCCACGGGGAACAGCCAATCTGGGGGCGTTAGATCGGGTTTGACCAGTGCTGCATACCAGCGATTTGAAGAGCCCGTCGGCACCACGCGTGCAGCTGCAAACCCTAACAACAAGATTAGCGGGACTGTGACCACCGCCCAACTTACGAACGCCATCCGAAGCTGTCGCTTCGATGCAATCTCTGTCACATGACCCCCTAGTTGGACGGAAGCACAGGTTCGTGCCGACTCTTCACAATGCGGTTTGGCTTTCAGCGCTGGCAAAAACTAGTCCAGCAAGCTTCAGGCGCAATGCATGTTACAAATTTTTCATTGCAGCAAGGCGTCATTCGCGCACGGCAGCGAGCAAAAATTCGACATTACCTTCTGCGCCGGTGATCGGACTGGTAATGATGCCCGCTACCAGCCAGCCGCTCGCGATAAACCAAGCCGCAGCTTCGGCACATACGCGATCGTGAACATCAACGTCACGGACGACGCCGCCTTTTCCAACTTCATTTCGCCCGGCTTCAAACTGGGGCTTTACCAACACGATCGCCCGCGCCAGCGGGCTTGCGAAGCCGAGCGGCACCTCAAGGACCTTGGCGAGCGAAATGAAGCTCGCATCACAAACGATTAAATCGATCCGTTCGGGGATATGATCCGCAGTGAGAGTGCGGGCACTGGTCTGCTCGTGAACGATGACACGCTGGTCCTGGCGCAGCTTCCAGGCCAATTGGTTAGTACCGCTGTCAATCGCATAGACGCGCGCCGCGCCCCGGCTGAGCAAAACATCGGTAAAGCCGCCGGTCGAAGAACCGACATCCATTGCCACTGCGCCGCTTACATCCCAGCCAAAATGTTCCAGACCGTGCGCAAGCTTAATCCCGCCGCGAGATACCCAGGGATGATCGCGTCCCTTAACGTCGATGGCGATATCTTCGGCGACTGTCTGCCCCGATTTCTCGACTTTGCGGGTATCGGCGAATACCAGCCCTGCCATGATCAGCGCCTGGGCACGGGTCTTGCTCTCGGCAAGGCCGCGATCAACGAGCAACTGGTCGATTCGAACTTTGGGCATTCTGGCCTAGGCCCTGATTTCTCCGACGCGTGGGCTTTCGTTCCACCTGAGCGCGGTGAGCACCGAGGCGATGATGGCGTCGGCGTCGAGGCCGGCCTCGGCATATTGCACGTCGGGCTTTTCGTGGTCCTGGAAGATATCGGGCAGGCGCAGCGTGCGCAGTTTCAGTCCGGC
>JBBQAU010000180.1:0-5004 GCA_038316685.1 Sphingomonadales bacterium | reverse complement strand
GTATTGGCGCTGTTAGCGACCTCGACATGGCCTGAGGCACCCGTTTCTGGATTTTGCCAATCCTGCGATCGGCCCGATTCCATTGCTGCCTGTGTCGCACGTTCCGCGCGGTTCCGATCATTGCGCTGAAGCTTGCAGCCCAATGCCGAGCCTGCGGCCGCGCCGATGACACCGCCGAGCACCGTCCCCAGTGCGCCACCGGCAACTCTGCCGCCGACCAAGCCGCCGACAGCACCACCGGCCGCAGCGCCAATGATCTGCTTATTGCCGCCCGACGAGCAACCGAAAATGTTACCCAGTAATCCACCTGCGCCACCATTGCCGGCTACCTGGCCGATGGGCGAC
This sequence comes from Sphingomonadales bacterium, assembly GCA_038316685.1. Taxonomy (GTDB): domain Bacteria; phylum Pseudomonadota; class Alphaproteobacteria; order Sphingomonadales; family Sphingomonadaceae; genus Sphingomonas. The sequence continues at coordinate 4,659 of JBBQAU010000180.1, read as the reverse complement.
GCCGTCTGGCCGTTCAGGATTTGACCCGCCACGCTTTCGACCGACTGACCGGATGCCAGCGCTGGCTGAGTTGAGATGCCGCCGAGGGTTAAAACACCAAGGGCAATCATGCTGGTCACGCGATATTGTCTGATCATGTCTCTCTCCTGGAGGTAGCGCTTTCAGGTATTTTTATTATTCAACCATCTATTAAACTAGTTTCCCAAAGTCCGTAAATGATATCGTCGGTACCCGGCGATTAAATTGTGCTGCGGTAACGGCGATCACTAGCGTCGAAAGCCTGGGTCAACTGCCGTAGCGCGTTCGCAGCATTGCCCAGACAGCACGAAGCCCGAGCGCCTCGCCACCCTTGGGCCGACCTGGTTTTGCGGTGGGTCGCCATGCAAAAGTGTCAAGATGTGCCCAGGCTATGTCATCGGGAACAAACCGGCGAAGGAAAAGGGCGGCGGTGACAGCACCGGCGAAGCCGCCCTCCGGGGCGTTGACCAGGTCGGCGATGTCCGATTTCAGCATCTCGTCATACCCGTCCCAGAGCGGCAGTTGCCACAAGGGATCATGCACCGCCTTGCCAGCGGCGATGAGCGCGTCAGCCAGACCCTGGTCATTGGCAAAGGTGGCTGGCAAGTCCGGGCCGAGCGCGACCCGGGCGGCACCCGTAAGCGTTGCAAAGTCTAGCATCAGCTCGGGCTTTCCCTCGCTCGCCTTGGTCAGCGCATCGCCGAGGACGAGCCGCCCTTCAGCATCGGTATTGGTGTTTTCCACCCTTAGCCCGATTCTGGTTTCAAGCACATCGCCGGGGCGAAAGGCGTTGCCCGCAATCGCGTTCTCAACCGCAGGAATCAGCAAATGGAGTCGCACCTTCAAACGCATACCCATGATCATTCCGGCCAGCGCAATCGCGTGCGCTGCGCCGCCCATATCCTTCTTCATCAGGCGCATGCCGGCCGACGGTTTAATATCGAGGCCTCCTGTATCGAAGCAAACCCCCTTGCCAATCACCGCAACACGCGGGTGTGCAGGGTCACCCCATTCGAGCTCAATGAGCCTTGGCGCGCGTTGTCGCGTTGCTGCCTGGCCGACAATGTGGATCATCGGATAACCGGTCTCCAGCGCATCGCCGCGGGTCAGCGTGATCGCCGCATCGTGCAGCGTGGCAAGCGCCGCAACCTCTGCCTCCAGCTCAGCCGGACCCAAATCTGATGCCCCGATATTCACAAGGTCGCGTACCTTGGCGGTTGCCTCTGCCAGCCTCACCAGCTCTTCGATTTGCGCGGGTTCGCCCGTCAGCAAAATCCTCGGTCCGATCGCGTCTTCGCGGCGATAGCGATCAAACCGGTGCTGGGCCAGCATCCAGCCCAGTCCTGCGGCAGCGACCGGGCCGTTCTTCAGGCGATACCTACCTTCGGGTAACAATTCGCCTTGCGATGCGATGCGCCAGGGCGAACTCTCCGGTTCGTTGCAGACCAGAAGCGCAGACCAATCCTCCGGGCCATCGCCGGGAAGAATGGCCTTGTTGCCGGGCTTGCCGTCAATTTTCTGAGCGGCGAGCAGGCTGCGAATCCGCAACGATTGCTGGTTCAGCCAATCGGCAAAGCCATCGGGGTGGATAACCTCAATGAAGCGGGCAGGCTGACCACGATCCGCCTGAAGCAGGGCAGAGAAATCCGTCATTCAGCAGGCATAACAAGAAACTGTTCAAAGCGCGCATTTTCGCCGGGTTCTGAATAGGTGATGACGTTCAGACTGCGCGCTTCATAACTGATGCGGTAATTACGGTTGACGAAACCTCCGCGCAGACGCGGTTTGCGGACGAGTTCGAACGACTTGGGTTCGCCCAACTTGCTGAGCGAGCTGCGATAGTCTTCGAGTGCTGTCGGGGTAAAATAATAATTGGCATTTTCGGTCAGCAATCGCCGATCAATCGTTCCGCCTCGTAGCGCATCGAAAATCGCGCGGGCCTGTGTCGTTCGGAGGATTTCGCTCTGATCGGCGGCAAGTGGCGGCAGAACAACCGTCGCAACGTCGCGCGCAATTACAGTGTAGGCGTCGCTGAAATCACTGTTGACCAGAACGATGATCGATGCGCGCTCATCTGGAAAGACGATGCTTTCCGACAGGAAGCCGACGGCTTCCCCGGCATGTTCGATAAAGCGGCGTTCGCCGCGCTTGCCGGTTGAAACGCCAAGGCCATAGCCGGTGCCTGATCCGTCCGCGAGCTTGACCGGCGTTTCCTGCGCTTCCCATTCGGACGCCAACAGCAGCTTGCGCTCCATCCGCGCGATGTTCCACTTGGTTAGATCGCCTGCGGACATGGCGAGTTCACCTGCTGCAAATAGCCAACCTGAAGCAGCCGGCTTCTCAACACGCACCGGGCCCAGGGCAAAGCGCTGATAGCCTTGTGGATAGGCAGGCCCGACAGCCAAATCCTGATTCATGACCCTCATTCCCAAGGGTTGGAAAACCCGCGCCTGCAAAAATTCGAGCAGTGAGGTGCCGGCGACCTTCTCAACGATCATGCCAGCGACGACATAGCCCGTGTTTGAATATTGCCACTGCGTTCCAGGCTCATAATCCAGCGGTTTCTTGGCCCAGCGATCAACGATGCCTTGCGCTGTCGTCGGTTTGGCCATTGCGGCAAAGCTGTAGTCCTGCGGCCAGTAATCCTGCAGACCCGATGTGTGGCTGAGCAACTGACGCAGCGCGATCCGGTCACCACCTGAAATGCCGGGCAGATACTTTGCGACCTTGTCATCAAGGTTGAGCTTGCCATCGCGTTGGAGGAGGAGGAGCGCGGCGGCGGTGAATTGTTTTGAAACCGAGGCGATCTGGTAGGGCGCTTCACTTCGCGCGACCGGGATCGCCTCCGACTGCTTGCCATAGGCCTTGGTGAGAATAATTTGCCCACCACGCACGATAGCGATTGACGCAGATGGCACGCCAGTCCGCGACAGATTGTCGTTGACGATTTTGTCAATTTTGGTCGTCTCGTCGGCTGTCAACGCCTGCGCCACCGCAGTATTTGGCATCACCGCAACGGCGATTGTCAAAACCAATGAACTGAATCGTTGCATCAAAACCTCTCCGGGAATCGCACCCTTGGCCCCTGTCCAAAAAGGACAGGCAGGTGCCGGGGAGCTGCATAAGGGACAGGCTGTCCACCGAAATGCCCTTTTACAGGCTACCAACATTCGGCGGCGCTGCAAAGCGGCGATGGGTTGAGACCGGCACGAAGTTGCGCAGTCCGATGAGCGACCGCTAATCGTCACATGGCTCGTGACCGCAAACGGACAATCGGTCATCTGGTCGGTCGATTTGGTCTATCGCGTTCTCCAGTCTATCTTGTGCGATCACCGGGGACCAAGCGCAATGCAGACGCTATCGATTCGTTCTGTAACCCTGGCGTCGGGGATGACCGTTCTGGTCGGCCTGGCCGTGATTGCGTTGCTCGCGCAATTGGGGCCGGATTGGGCCAAGTACGCGCCCGCCAGCTGCACAGCGACGCGGTGCTTTTGTGAACTGCCACGCGTGGGTGCGCTGGTGGTGCAGCCAGCCAATGCCTGGTCGTCGTTTAGTCATGTATTTATTGGCTTTTTGATGATGCTGATCGCCAATCCTGCGGGCGGGCTCCGAACAGCGATGGCACCCATTGCGGCGCACACTTTCGGCCTGACTGCCATCGTCGTCGGTGTGGGATCGATGCTGCTGCACGCCACGCTGACCTTGTGGGGCCAGTTTTATGATGTGATGGGTATGTATATGGTTGTGTCATTCATGGTGGTCAGCGCCTTGTCGCGCTGGCAACGGATCGCCGACGGGCCTGCGGTGGTTGTGTATGTGTTGCTGAGCGGGGCCTTGATCGCGGTGTTGGCGATTGAACCTGAGCTGCGCCGTTGGCTGTTTGCAATTGTGTTGCTTGTCGCGATTATCATCGAGCTTGTCTTCGCTCGGCCACGGCGACCCCAAGTCCGCCTGGGCTTTTATCTTTCCGGCATACTCGCGACTGCCGTCGCCTTTGGCATCTGGAATCTTGACCAGCATGGTATCGTCTGCGCGCCGTCCAGCCTTATTCAGGGTCATGCCATTTGGCATCTGCTTGGCGCGCTCTCGCTGTGGTTCAGCTTTTGCTATTATCGCAGCGAGCAAAAACTTTAGCTGCAAAAATGGCAGGGCAGGGCAAGGCTTTGCCAAACCTGCGGCGTGTCCTCTCGGGATTTCTCAACTCTGGACAGGAACACCGAACAGGTCGTGCTCGTCAGCGTCCTCAATCTCAACCTGGATGATATCGCCCGCCGCCAGATGCCCGGCGTCGCGCAGATGCACCTCGCCATCAATCTCGGGCGCGTCCGCCTGTGAGCGTCCAGTAGCGCCGCCGGTTTCATCATCGACAAGGTCGATAATGACATCGAGCGTCCGCCCGACCTTGCCACGTAACTTCGCCGCAGAGATCGCCGCCGTCTTCTCCATCAACCGGACATAGCGCTCCTCCTTGATGGGTTCCGGCACGGGATCGGGCAGATCGTTGGCGGCGGCACCCTGCACCGGCTCAAACCGGAATGCGCCGACGCGGTCGAGCTGTGCCTCATCAAGCCAGTCCATCAGATACTCAAAATCCGCCTCGGTCTCACCGGGGAAACCAACCACAAAGGTCGATCGTATCGC
>JBBQAU010000179.1:0-5013 GCA_038316685.1 Sphingomonadales bacterium | reverse complement strand
CGGCCTTCGCGGGGGCTAATCCGGCTGCTTTTGGTGCGATCCAGGCCCAAGCTGCGGCATTTGGTTTGGCCAATCGCAACAATCTCGCCGCAAACGTAAACCCATTGCAAGGGCTGAAGGGCCTCCAGTTCTTACCGCCCTTTCTCAACGTTCCGAACATAGTCGAGCCTGCTCGGACCTCGGACAGCAATTTTACCTATAATTTGCGCATGGCGTATAAGTTTAACGACCACCTGAATGTCTATTTCACTTACGGGACCGGCTTCAAAGCGTCGTCGATCAATCTGAGCACCGACTCGCGCCCTAACCCGCAAGACTTTATTCCAGGCTCTCCCAATGCCAATCCACCGACCTCGCCAATTCGTGCGGCAGGGCTTGCTTTGCCGAATCTGACCTCGGGAACGCGGTTTGCCGGGCCTGAGGACGCAACGGTAATTGAGGGCGGCATCAAGGGTTCCTGGAGCAAAGCAAGCTTCAACCTGGCAGTCTTCCAACAGGAAATTGCCGGCTTCCAGGGCAACGTCTTTACAGGAACTGGTTTCGTGCTGGGCAATGCGCCGCTACAGTCAACTTTTGGTATCGAGTTTGAATCGAACATCACACCGGTCCGTAACCTGAACCTCAGCTTTGCGGCGACTTACCTGAACCCTCTGTTTAACTCGTTTCCTGGCGGTTCAGCGCTGAACGCCGGTCTTACGGTCACCCCGACTGACCTCACCGGTCGGCGTCCAGCAGGCATTGCGGAATGGGCTCTCTCGTTCGGCGGTTCTTATGTGTATGAAGTAAGCACAGACTTTCGGTTAAACTTCCGTGGCGATTACCAGTATAATAGCCCTGTTCAGATTGCCGATGGCTTTCCCCTTGAACGCAACGTCCAGTCACTGAACATGTCGGTCACCGGCGCGCTGTCGAACGGCTTGGAACTGACCATTTGGGGCCGGAATATTACCGATGAGCGCTTCATCCAAACGATCTTCCCGTCGGTCGCTCAGGCAGGCAGCCTGTCGGGCTATCCAAGCCAGCCAGCGACTTATGGTGGGACCATTCGCTATCGGTTCTGATCTATAGAGTTCAGGGTTGACGACAAAGGAAAGGCCCCTGGCAGAAACCAGGGGCCTTTTTCTTTGGGTGTATTGATCGCCCATCAGACAATCCTCACGCCGCTGCGCGCGGATGGCGGCTGCCAGGTCGCTATGTCGTCAGCTCATGCGTTTCATGGCGCAAATCTTGTTGCCGTCCGGATCACGCAGATAGGCCAGATAGAGTTTGCCGAAGCCGCCATCGCGAACGCCGGGGAGGTTTTCGCATGTCGTGCCGCCATTGCTGATGCCGGCTTCGTGAAACGCATCGGCTGCGTCGGGCGAGTCAGCCGCGAAACCCAACGTGCCGCCATTGGCGTGGCAGGCGGGTTCGCCATCAATCGGCTTGGTGATGATAAACAGCCCGCCGCCATGCATATAGACGATCCGCTCGCCATTGATCATGCCGGGTTTCGCGCCGAGCGCCCCCAGCGTCGCATCATAGAATTTCTTCGATTTTTCAATATCATTCGAACCGATCATAACATGACTAAACATGAAGCAACTCCTCTTGTGGTGAACTCAATAAACGACGACGCTGCGGATGCTTTCGCCTGCATGCATCAAATCAAAACCCTTGTTGATCTCGTCAAGTGACAGAATGTGAGTAATCATCGGATCAATGCTGATCTTCCCATCCATATACCAATCGACGATCTTGGGGACATCGGTGCGCCCGCGCGCACCGCCAAAGGCGGTTCCCCTCCACACCCGCCCCGTGACAAGCTGGAACGGCCGGGTCGATATCTCCCTGCCCGCCTCCGCAACGCCGATGATGATGCTTTCCCCCCAACCCCTGTGGCATGCTTCAAGCGCCTGCCGCATGACATCGGTATTGCCAGTGCAATCGAACGTAAAGTCCGCGCCGCCATCGGTCAGCGCCTGAACGGCGGCAACAATTTCGCTTCCGGCCTTGCCACGCGCATCGACAAAATCAGTCATGCCAAATTGTCGGCCCCACGGTTCGCGGTGTGGGTTGATGTCTATTCCAATGATCCGCGTCGCCCCCGCCATCCTCGCGCCCTGGATGACGTTTAGCCCGATACCGCCCAGCCCAAACACCGCGACACTATCGCCGACCTGCACCTTGGCTGTGTTGACGACAGCACCGACACCCGTCGTCACGCCACAGCCGATATAGCAGCTTGTCCTGAAGGGCGCGTCCGCCCGGACTTTGGCGACGGCGATCTCGGGCAGGACGGTGAAATTGGAGAAGGTTGAACAGCCCATATAATGGAAAACCGGTCGTCCCCGATAACTAAAGCGGCTCGTCCCATCGGGCATTACACCTTTGCCTTGCGTTACGCGGATTGCGGTGCACAAATTGGTCTTCCCGCTCAGGCAGCTTTTGCACTGACGGCATTCGGGCGTGTAAAGCGGGATGACATGATCGCCCGGCCCAACGCTGCTGACCCCGGCTCCAATCTCACGCACGATGCCTGCGCCCTCGTGGCCCAATATGGAGGGAAAATTGCTCTCACTGTCCAGTCCGTCAAGCGTATAGGCATCGGTATGGCAAATGCCGGTGGCCATGATCTCAACGAGCACTTCCCCCGCCCGAGGCCCTTCAAGATCGAGTTCAACGATCTCAAGAGGTCTGCGGGGCTCAAAGGCGACAGCGGCACGGCTCTTCATCAACGCCCTCCCGTGGCATGTCGCATCGGGTTCAGCGCTGGCTGATGCTCCCCATTGGCGCTGCAATTATCACGCCTTGGGCACGACGCAACCGGGTTGGACAATGTCGCTCATGATATTGCGTTATCGGGCTGCATTTCGCCGTGCCAGAAACTCGGTTCACAGGGCAAATAATCCACAATGCACTGAAAATAGTGACATTCCCCAAAAGGCGGCGCAAAAGAGCGTCACGCACTACGAGGGCGTTGTTCAGAAGCCGACGTGGAGCGGCATCGAAAGGGAGGAATAAATTGGCTAAAGCACCTAAAAGCGAATCTGAAAAAGCAGCCGCGCCCAGGACCGGCGGCATTCATGCACCTGTCCAACCTTCACCTGAACTGGGTGCTATCGTCGGCACCGCCAGGCTTCCGCGCAGCGAAGTCATCAGCAAGGTTTGGGCCTATATCAAGCAGCATGATCTTCAAAATCCCGCTAACAAGCGCGAAATTTTGGCTGATGCGCATCTGGAAAAAGTGTTCGGCAAAAAATCCGTCACGATGTTTGAGATGAACAAGTATATTGCGGCGCACGTTAAGGCGTGATCCTGAACGGGGGTGCGGCATGGCCATCGGTGTGTGGTGCCCCCGAGAGGAATCGAACCTCCGGCCTGCGGTTTAGGAAACCGTCGCTCTATCCTGCTGAGCTACGGGGGCACAGGCAGGTTGCGTATAAGCCAGAGCCGCCCGGGTCAATTCTGAACGGTTCGCGGCACGACAGGAAATAAGAGTGGTGCAATCGGCACACCCTCTTCAATCAGTTCCAGCGCCTCTGATTTGCTTGTCTCGCCGTGGATTGGTGCAAAAGCCTCATCACCAAGATGCATTGAGCGCGCGCGATCAGGAAAGCTGCGGCCCACCCATTCCGACGTTTCCAATGCTTTCGCCTGCGCTGCAGCAAGCGTCGTCAACAATATTTCCGGCGGTGGCGCATGAACCGCGCTCCGATTGCCTTTCGCTGCTATATTGGGTGCCATGGCGGCCTTTTCGATTACGTGATCGTCGCAAAAAGGACAATTGACGAGCCCCTGCTCGCGCTGTTGCTCATAGGAAGCAGAAGACGCAAACCGCGCCTCGAACACATGCCGTTGGCCGCAACGAAGATCAAAAACGATCATGCGATAACGGTAATGTCAGGAATTTCGCGGCGATGATCAAGCACGGGAATCCTGCGACGGATATCGTCGATACGCGCGTCATCGATCTCGGCAAATCCTAAACCGGGCGCCTCCCCCAAATCGAGTATGACTTTGCCCCAGGGATCAATGACCAGCGAGTGACCATAGGTTTCCCGGCCATCTTCATGGACGCCAGTCTGTGCAGCTGCAACAACATAGGCAGCGGATTCTATTGCCCGGGCCCGCTGTAGGACGTGCCAATGCGCAGCACCGGTTGGCCGCGTGAACGCCGCCGGGATCGACAGGATCGTGGCCCCCGCGCCGCTCAGCCGCTGGTAAAGCGCCGGAAAACGAAGATCGTAACAAATCGACAGGCCAAGAACGCCGATTGGCGTCTCGACCAAACTCGCCGAAACCCCCGACGAATAGCTCGCGGATTCGCGCCAGCTCTCGCCGGTTGGCAGATCGACATCGAACAAATGGATCTTGTCATAGCGCGCCCTGATTGCGCCCTTTGCGTCGATCACAAAGCCGCGATTTGCCAACCTGCCGTTGTCAGTCCTCAGAGCGAGCGACCCCAGATTGACCCATAGTCCATGGCGCGTTGCGGCATCGCGCACGGCCGCCAGAACAATGTCATTTTCCTCAGTTTTTAATACGGGCTCCGCGCGGGCGCGATCCCGATCAACAAGCCCTGACATTTCAGGGGTAAAAAGCATCGTTGCGCCGCCCGCCGCCGCCGCTGTGATGCCATTGACTATCGTCTCACAATTGGCAGCCGGGTCAATCCCGCTGCACATCTGGAGCAAAGCGATCTTCATTGGGCGATCAGGGCGTCCAGTTTCCCCTGACGATCAAGCATTGCCAAATCGTCGGAACCGCCAACATGCACTCCAGCGATAAAGATTTGTGGCACAGTTGTGCCCCCGTTGGCGCGCTCAAGCATTTCCAGCCGCATGGGTCCGCCCATCGTAATGTCATGCTCTTCAATCGCCACACCCTTCCCGCGCAACAATGTGATTGCGCGGGCGCAATACGGGCAAAACGCCTTTGTGTAGATTTCAATCTTCGCCATCTGCTCTCAGTTGTGGTGCAGGCCGGTCAATGTCAATCATCTGTGGTCGAATCAATCACACGCGCCCAACA
>JBBQAU010000178.1:0-5027 GCA_038316685.1 Sphingomonadales bacterium | reverse complement strand
TGGCACGCCGGACCATTTCATCAGCGTCCAGGTCAGCAGGATCGGCCCCGGCAGCGCGAGCAGCCCGGTCATGCTTTCAGCGCCGATCAGATACAGCCCCCACCAGGTGCAGGCGTCGCCGAAATAATTGGGGTGGCGGGTATAGCGCCACAGCCCGGTCATCAGCACCTGCCCCTGATTGGCCGGATTGCGGCGGAAGCGGACGAGTTGCCAGTCGCCGATGCTTTCAAAAACAATGCCGATGATCGCAATCACCGTGCCCGCCATCCCGATCATGCCGACCGGCGGCGTAGCGTCAATCTGGCCCAACTGAACCGGCAGGCAGACAATGAACAACAAAGGAGCCTGTGTTGCATAAACCATCCGCATTGATGCCTGACCAAAGCCCCAGCCACGCTGGTCCTGCGCTTTGGCAAACATCGTCTGATAGCGCCGATCCGGGCCATGATCGCGCCAGCGCCAGAACAAATATCCGCCAAGCCGCAACCCCCACAGCGCGCACAGCGCCATCATGAGCGCCTTGCGTCCCGGATCGCCGCTGGTTTGCAACCATGTGGTCGCGCCCAGAAATACCATGCCGAGCGCCCAAACGCTGTCGATCGGCGTCACATCGCGCGTCTTGAGCGTGACCATCCAGAGCAGGAGGAACAGGATGACAAGCAACAACAAATTGCTCGCAAGCAGGCTAAGGACGGTCATGCCGCTTTGCACTCCACAATAAAGCTGACGCTGGTGGTGGTGGAGCCGCCGATGTTAAGCGTCTGCACGCGCCGGGCACCCTCAACTTGATAGTTGCCCGCCGAACCCGTCACTTGCTTGTGCGCGTCGAGCAACATCCGCACCCCCGTCGCGCCAACAGGATGGCCAAGCCCGATCAGCCCGCCCGATGGGTTGACTGGCAACCGGCCACCCAACTCAATCGATCCATCCTCAATCGCCTGCCAGGCTTTACCCGGTTCGGTAATGCCAAGATGGTCGATCTCCATATATTCCGTCGCGGTGAAGCAATCATGCGTCTCGACCGCATCAATCTGGGCGATGTCACGCAGACCGGCGCGGGCACGGGCGTCGACAATCGCGCGGCGCACCTGCGGGAAGACATAGGGTTGGCCCTCGCTGTTCTTGATCTTCCGGGCATAGGAAATGGGCGCAGACCGGTGGCCCCAGCCGCTGATCCGGGGCAGGCTGTCGAGCGCAATGCCGCGCTTGGCCGCATAGCCAGCTGCGCGTTCTGGAGAGGCGAGAAAGACAACCGCGCTGCCATCGGTCACCTGTCCGCAATCTATCTTGCGGGTGCGACCCTCAACCACGGGATTGGCCTGGTCATTTGCGGTAAAGCTTTCAGGGCTGAAGCTGTAGCCGCGTGTCTGGGCATTGGGGTTGCGCTTGGCATTGCCAAAGTTGATTTCAGCAATCCGCATCAAATGTTCATAACGCAGGCCGTGACGGCGATCATATTCCTCGGCCAGATCGGAAAAGGCACGCGGCCAAACAAATTCGGCATCGCCAAATTCATGGCCGTTCCAGGCGGCAGCACCCAGATACTCAGCCGCAGTCTTGCCCGGCACATTGCGCATCTGTTCAATGCCGACAACGCAGGCCAGATCATATCGGCCCGCCTCAATCTCGGCAGTCGCGGCAAGGATAGCGACGCTGCCCGATGCACAGGCCGCCTCATGCCGCGCAGTTGGCAGGCCATCAAAGGCGGGATCGACCAGCCCGAAAAAGCCACCAAGCAGACCTTGTCCTGCAAATAATTCTGCGGTGAAATTGCCGACATGGCCGGTGTCGATCTCGTCTGCGTCAAGCGCGGTCGCGCCGAGCCCCTGATTGACTGCCTCGGCAAACGCATCGGCAATATCGATGCCCTGCCGGCTCCAATTGGCGGAAAAATCGCTCTGCCATCCGCCCAGAATATAGACCATGCCCTGCCCCTTGCCTTAGCTTTGCGCGCGACAATGCCGGGTCGAACCGGGCTTGGCAATTTTCGCGCTGGTGTGGGGCGCAACCCAATGTTTTCAGCGGACATCCCCGCTGCACCAATGCTAACCACTCAAAGGCTGATCGAGGGGATTCAAATGCACAGTGCCGATTTTCTGGTGATTGGCGGCGGGGTGGCCGGGCTATCGGCCGCGGCGGCGCTTGCCCGGCACGGCACGGTGATCGTGCTTGAGGCAGAGGACGCGATTGGCTTCCACTCGTCCGGCCGCAGCGCGACCTTCCTCCATCTTGGCATCGGCAACGAAACGGTGCGCGGCATGACGATCTTTAGCACCGACTTCTTCGTCACCCCACCGGAAGGGTTCAGCGAGGTACCGCTCAGTAGCCCCTCCCTCTCGCTCTATGTCGCCAATGCATCGATGCTCGACATGCTGGACGAGCTGGAGGCGGACATGACCGGGATCGGCGGCGATACTGCCAAGGTTTCCGAAAAAGAAATGCGCACGCTCTGTCCGGTGCTCAACATCGGTGATGACGCAATTGTCGCATCAATTGCTGATCGCGGCGCGCTGAAACTCGATGCGGGCCTGTTGCTCCAAGGCTATGCACGGACATTGCGGGCGGCGGGCGGAATCATCCAGCTCGGCCAACGCATCGCCACGATCAGCCGGGCGGCAGGCGTGTGGACCGTCACAAGCACCAACGGCGAAGTTTTCTCCGCCCCCATTGTGGTCAACGCGGCGGGTGCATGGGCGGACCGGGTTGGCATGATGGCGGGGGTACAGCCGCTCGGCCTTGCCGCTAAACGCCGCACGATCATCGTTTTTGATCCCCCCGCCGGGATCGATTCCTCCGGCTGGCCCTTCGTCAAGACAGTGACCGAGGAGCTGTATTTCCTGCCCGAAAGCGGCCGCTTGCTCGCTTCACCCGTCGATGAAAATGACAGTGATCCGGTCGATGCTCAGCCCGAAGAATATGACATCGCGCTGACCGCATGGCGGGTCGAGCAATGGACGACGATGCAAGTGCCACGGATCGCGCATAGCTGGGCGGGCCTGCGCTCGTTTGTCGCCGACAGAGTGCCAACGGCGGGCTTTGCACCGGATGCGGAAGGCTTTTTCTGGCTCGCGGGTCAGGGCGGCTACGGATTGCAGACTGCCCCGGCGATGGCGGCGATCACCGAAGCGCTCGTAACGGGCGGTGACTGGCCATCAGGGCTGAGTGCGCTTGGGGTGGAGCCAGCCCATATCAAGCCAGAACGCTTGCTGGGTGCCTAGCCGATGGTGGAAAAACTCTCAGGAAGTGGTCGACAAGGCGCTGGCTCACAAACCGCCCAACAAGGTCGACGCGGCATATCGGCGAACGGATTATTTTAATCGACGCCGATTACTCATGAGAATTTGGGCGGACTTCCTCGTTGGCGAAGGCGACGCGCCTCGCCGAAAAAAGCAACCAGACCGGGGGGCGGGTCCCCAAGTAAGATCATAAAAATGCTGGCTTATTACGCCTCGATAATCTCCTACGCCCAAAACAAGAATCTGGTTCAATTTCTGACTTTCCCCGAGTGCAAGCGCATGTTCGGCTGAATGTCATCGGTTGTCGCCGGTGCACATTTGAGAAAAGTAATGCAGCCCGAAACAGATGCTTGTGGATTTCTGTTAACTCAGCCCCTTCCACAACCTAAAGCCGATCCAAACATGCCAATCTCCCCGCTAGATCCCACCACCGAAAGCGAAATCATCGAGATGGCGCTCAGCGACCAGATCAGCTTTGCGCACATTCAGGCGCTGCACGGGGTCAACCCTGACGAGGTAAAGGCCCTTATGCGGCGCCGATTGAAGCCGGGCAGCTACCGCGCCTGGAGAAAGCGAGTGAGAGAGTTTACGGATCGACGGGCGTTCTATAAATGACTCGCAACGAAATCGGGTGACATGCGTTGGGCGGTGTGCGCGCCGGAATCGTTTGCTTCATGCAATTCCGGAAAGCGAATAGCCAGCCGTCATGAAGTCCCTGTTCGTTGCCCTGTTGCTCGGGCTCAATCTGCTGGGAACGATGGTGATGGCCAGCGAAGAGCTGTTGTATAACGTCAAGTTCGCAGGGGGCACAATTGATGTGCGCGATTATCCTGCACTGATCGCGGCGGAAGTTTCGGTGTGTGGAACGGAGCCGAAGCATGACCCCGCTATTTTATGGCCTAACCCTATGACGTCATCGGGGAATAGCTAACTGTAAGCGGTTCCGGTCGGCGCCAATCGACCCCCCACTTCCGCAAGAACGTCAGCCGTATTTGCAATAGCTTGCTTCAGACCTGGCAGGGTCCCGGTTCAGCGCCGATTCACAGATGTATCTGCGGAAAGTCGAATGCGAGAACCACGATATGCGGACAAACGACCGATCGACCGATCGATCATGTTTTGGGTCCTGATATTCGCTGCGCAAGTCCACGGGGGCGTTGTAGCGCGAAGGGATATTCCGGCTCGAAATCGGGTTCTTTCTTGGTATCATCGCGACTCAACAAAAAACCTGTGGAAGAGCTGGTTGTTCCCCCCGCGCCCCTCGTTCGGCGCTGGTTTGCACCACGGGTTGCGCCAAATGTTCTGGCGGCAGACAAGGGCCTTAAGATGAGCTTCTACGCAGAAACAATCTTCCCGTGGTTGTTGGACCGGTCGCTGGACACACCGCCGATCCGCGCACGCCGAAAGCGTCTGGTCGAAGGCGCGCAGGGCGACGTCCTTGAGATTGGTTTTGGCACCGGCGCGACGCTGCCATTCTATAATCGCAAGATCGTCCGGTCGCTGTCGGTGGTGGAGCCCTCGACGGGCATGAACAAGCGCGCGACGGAAATAATCAACCGGTTGAATTGGTCGATCACCCTTGATGCACTTGCCGGTGAACACCTGCCATACGAGGATCAGACCTTCGATTGCGTCGTGTCCAGCCTGACACTGTGCAGTGTTTCTGATCCGCCGCAGGTTCTGGCCGAGATCTGGCGCGTCCTGCGTCCCGGCGGGACATTGCGCTACTTCGAACATGTTGCGAGCGATGATCCCCAGCGGCGCAAATGGCAGGATCGGCTCAATCCTGTC
>JBBQAU010000177.1:0-5047 GCA_038316685.1 Sphingomonadales bacterium | reverse complement strand
TCAAAAAAAGGTTTTACCTTCGCCACGCCTTCGAGATCCTGGCTGACCGTCAAGATCGTCACCTTGCCGTCGAGCGAGGCCGCCAGCCGATCAAGCGTTGGCATTTCGGCAACGCAGGGCGCGCACCACGTCGCCCAAAGGTTGAGCAGTACCGGCTTTCCGGCAAAGCTGGCGATCGTCGCCGGGTTGCCTGCGGGATCGGTGAAGACCAGGCCCGATGCGGGTTCGCCTTTGTGCGTGCGTTCAAGCGTACCGATGGTTTCGCGAATAACCTTCGCCGTGCCGGTGCCGGGAGCGACCTCGTCACTGGTCGCCACGGAGGCCGCCGCCGCTGCTGAAGCGTTTGGTTGCTCCGCAGGCGGCAATTGCCTATCGCAACCGCCTGCCAATAGTGACAGCATAAGGAGACTGACGATCAGCGGGCGTGATGACATTTCGGGGGATAACTCCAATGCGATGTGGGGCGGGCGTTTTGCCGAAGGCCCCGCCGCCGTCATGCGCGAGATAAACGCCTCTATCCCCTTCGACAAGCGACTGTGGCGACAAGATGTGGCGGCCTCTAAGGCACATGTCGCGATGCTGGGTGCGACCGGCATTGTCAGCGCCACCGATGCAGCCACGATCGCGCAAGGGCTAGACGAGGTTGCGGCTGATTATGCGGCGCACGGCGTGCCAGATGATCTGGCGCTCGAAGATATTCACATGCTCACCGAAGCACGGCTGACCGATAAAATTGGCGCGGTGGCCGGGCGGCTGCACACGGCACGCTCGCGCAATGATCAGGTCGCGACCGATTTCCGACTTTGGGTGCGAGATGCGATTGATCAGGTCGATAGTGCGCTCGGGGCGCTCCAGGATGCACTGATCGCGCGTGCGGACGACCATGCCGACAGCGTCATGCCAGGCTTCACCCATTTGCAAAGCGCCCAGCCGGTCACGCTTGGGCATCATCTGATGGCCTATTACGAGATGATCGCGCGTGACCGCAGCCGCTTTGCCGACGCACGCATGCGGGGCAATTTCTGCCCGCTCGGCAGCGCGGCGCTGGCGGGGACGGGGTTTCCCGTTGACCGCGCAATGACGGCGGCGGCGTTGGGTTTTGCCGCACCCACCCGCAACTCGCTCGATTCAGTATCGGACCGGGATTTCGCACTCGATTATCTGATGGCCGCGACGCAGTGCAGCCTGCATCTTTCGCGCTTGGCGGAGGAATTTATCATCTGGGCGTCGCAGCCCTTTGGCTTTGTCGCGCTGTCTGACCAATGGTCGACGGGGTCATCCATCATGCCGCAAAAGCGCAATCCTGATGCAGCCGAACTGGTGCGCGGCCATGCGGGCCGGATTGCGGGGTGCATGATGGCGCTGGTGATGACGATGAAGGGCCTGCCGCTCGCCTATTCAAAGGACATGCAGGATGACAAGCCGCCGGTTTTCGAGGCGCATGACCTGCTTGCGCTGTCGGTTGCGGCAATGACGGGGATGGTGACGAGCGCGACCTTCCACACCGATCGGATGCGCGAGACGGCGCAAGCCGGTTTTGCGACCGCTACTGACCTTGCCGACTGGCTGGTGCGCGAAGCGGGCCTGCCGTTCCGCGAGGCGCATCATGTGACCGGGCGCGCGGTAAAGCTTGCCGAGAGCTTGGAGATCGCGCTTGACGAGATCGCGCTGAATGATCTGAAGGCAATGGATGCGCGGATCGACGAACGTGTCTATGATGTGCTGGGTGTTGATGCGTCGGTCGCCAGCCGAACGAGCATGGGGGGGACCGCCCCAACTCAAGTCCGTGCGGCAATTGCACAAGCCCGTGCGCACAGAGCCGGAGAAAAGGCATGAAGCGTCCAATCGTAATGTCCCTGATGCTCGGTGCCGTGCTTGCGCTCGCTGGATGTGGTGCGGCCAATGGCCTGAAACCGCTTGAGGGCAACAGCCTGCCGGTCGCCCCGCTCGGCGCGACCGAAACACCGACCGCAAAGCAATTGCTGACGCCGACGACGCAGGCCCGCCCAGATCGTAGCGACGAGTTGTTGCGCAAATCAGAGGCGCGGCGCGGCGACGATTTCGATCTGCCGCCGCCGAACTGATCATGGATCATTTTGCTTTTATTGACGGCGCACTGCATGCCGAAGATGTACCGCTGGCGCTGATCGCCGAACAGGTCGGCACACCGGTTTATGTCTATTCAACCGCGACGCTGACCCGGCATGCCGAGGTATTCCGCGAGGGGCTTGCCAAAGCAGGGCGCGTCCACCTTGCCTATGCGATCAAGGCCAACCCCAATTTGGCGGTGCTGCGCGTGCTCGCCAATGCAGGTTACGGCGCTGATGTTGTGTCGGGTGGTGAACTGGCGCGCGCACTGGCGGCGGGGATTCCAGCACGGGACATTGTGTTTTCCGGCGTTGGCAAGACGCGGGTAGAGCTTGAACAGGCGCTGGGCCTCGGGCTTGGTCAGTTTAATCTGGAGCTTGAGGAAGAAGGCCAGGTGCTCGCCGCGATTGCGCATGCGGGCGGAACGACGGCGAACGCCACGCTGCGCGTCAATCCCGATGTCGATGCGGGCACACATGCCAAAATCTCCACCGGCAAGGCCGAAAACAAGTTTGGTGTGGCGATCCATCACGCCCCGGCGATCTTTGACCGGTTGGCTGGCTTGCCCGGCCTCAACCTGCGCGGTGTTGCTATCCATATCGGCAGCCAGCTGAGTGACCTCGCGCCGCTGGAAGCAGCCTATCGCCGGGTCGGGCAATTGGTGACCGAGCTGCGCGCGGCGGGCCATGTGATTGACCGGGTCGATCTGGGTGGCGGCCTGGGCGTGCCCTATCGGCCCGGCGAGATCATGCCGAGCCCGGCTGAATTCGGGGCGATGGTCACCCGCGTAACGGCGGGCTGGGATGTCGAGCTGATGTTTGAGCCCGGCCGCGTGCTAACGGGAAATGCAGGCGTCCTGCTGACAAAGGTCATCTGGGTGAAACCCGGTGTGCGTCACCCTTATGTGATTGTCGATGCGGCCATGAACGATCTTGTGCGTCCGGCACTTTATGACGCCTGGCATGATTTTGTCGCGGTCCGCCCCACGGGTGAGCGGATGATCGCCAATATCGCAGGGCCAGTGTGCGAGAGCGGCGATACCTTCGCAATGGCACGCGATATTGATGCGGTGAAATCCGGCGATCTGGCGATTTTTCGCACCGCCGGGGCTTACGGCGCGACGATGGCGAGCACCTATAACAGCCGCCCACTTGTGCCCGAAGTGCTCGTCAGCGGTGACCGATACGCCGTGGTCGCAGACCGCATAGCGCCCGCGACGATCCTGGCGGCCGAACGCGTGCCCGAATGGTTGAAAGCGTAAGCCTGCACAGCCTGCCGCTGTTTGTGCGGCTGGCGGGTCGACCGGTAATCTTGATCGGCGACGGCGAGCAAGCGGCACCCAAGCGACGGCTGCTTGAACGGGCGGGGGCGCTCATCGTTGGCGAGGCGGATGTTGCATCGCTCGCGATTGTCGCGCTGGAGGCAAACGATGCTGCCGAGGCTGCCGTTGCCCGGCTTAAGGCGCGCGGCATATTGGTCAACGCCGTTGATCGGCCGGCTTTGTGCGATTTCACGATCCCGGCGATTGTCGAGCGCGGCCCGGTTCTCATCGCGATCGGTACCGGTGGTATTTCGGCAGGGCTAGCGGCGGCCCTGCGCCAACGGATTGAGGCATTGCTGCCGCCGTCGCTGGGCAAGCTGGCGCTTGCGCTTTACGCTGCGCGCGCGGCGTTGCGCGAGCGTTTACCCGATGGCGGAGACCGACGCCGAACGGTTGGTGCGGCGCTGGCTCCCGGTGGCACGCTCGATCCGATGGACGGCGACAGCCACCACGCCGTGGCAACTTGGCTTGAAAGCCCCGCCCCGCCTGCGCCGCGTTGTGCAACCATCATGCTGCGATCCGGCGATCCGGAAGATTTGCGGCTGAAGGAGGCTCGACTGCTCGCGCTGGCGGACCGGCTCTATCACCGCCCGGACGTGCCAACCGCGATACTCGACCGCGCCCGTGCCGATGCCGATCGCGTGCTGGCAACGAGCCCGCCCGCAACGCTCCTGCCCGGCCTGTCGGTCTATCTGGAGATGCAGCCGTGATCGGCTTTGCGTATGGCGTGGACGGTAAGACGGTCTGTAAAATGCTGCCGGCCGAATCGATCAGCGCAAGCGGCGAGCTCGTGTGGGTGCATCTCAACACCCAGATCGAGGAGGCCAAGGCCTGGCTGTCCGATACCGGCAAGCTCCCCGACTTCATTGTCGAGGCACTGACTGCAGTGGAGACCCGCCCACGCTGCGACCAGATTGGCGACGGCGCCTTCATCAACCTGCGCGGGCGGGCGGTGGATGAAATGACCATGTCCGATCCGCTCGCATCGGTGCGAATCTGGGCGGTGGCGGGCAAAGTCTTTTCGGTGACGCGGCATCCGTTGACGGCAATAGACTTGGTCGTGCAGGCTGTGGAGCAGAGCCAAATCCACGATCCCGGCGACCTTATTGCAGAGTTTGCCGCCGCTATTACCAGCGAGCTTGATCCCAAAGTGGCCGATCTTGGCGACTTACTGGATGATTGCGAGGCCGAGCTCGATCAGGATCGCATTTTTGAGCTGCGCCGCACCGTCACCAAGGTTCGCGTCCAAGCAATTGGTTATCGCCGTTTCTTGACGCCACAGCGCGCGGCAATCGAAAAACTGGCTGCACTGCCAGTGCCTTGGCTACAGGATGAGGACCGGATGCATTTGAGTGCCGCTGCTGATCGGGCAGCGCGGATGGCCGAAGAGCTTGAATCCATCCGCGAACGATCTGCGCTGACGCATGAGGCGTTGACCGATTTGCGCGCCGAACAGATTGATCAGCGCGCGCTGCTGATTTCGGTGGTCGCGATGATTTTCCTGCCGCTGACTTTCCTGACCGGTTTGCTCGGTATGAATGTAAAGGGCATTCCCTATGCCGATCAGCCCTGGGCATTTGACGGCATTGTTTTGTTCTGCGCGGCGATTGCTGGCGGTGTAACGGTGTATTTTATCCA
>JBBQAU010000176.1:0-5065 GCA_038316685.1 Sphingomonadales bacterium | reverse complement strand
TGAAATGGCACGGCGAATTCGTTTGGGCCTGCAAAAATTATGATGGCGATGTCCAGTCGGATCAGGTCGCGCAAGGCTTCGGCTCGCTTGGCCTGATGACGTCAGTGTTGCTCACCCCCGATGGCACGACGGTCGAGGCAGAGGCGGCGCATGGCACGGTCACCCGCCATTTCCGCATGCACGAGCAGGGCAAGGCAACCTCGACCAATCCGATCGCTTCGATCTTCGCCTGGACCGGCGGGCTGAAGTATCGCGGGAAATTCGACAGCACTCCTGAAGTTACCCAGTTCGCCGAGACACTAGAACGGGTGTGCATCGAAACAGTTGAAAATGGCCATATGACGAAGGATTTGGCGATTTTAATTGGGCCGCAACAACCCTGGATGACCACCGAGCAATTCTTCGAACAGGTGCGCGTCAATCTCGAAACAGCAATGGGCGTCTAAGCCACCGATATGTCAGCCACTGATGTGCCGCCGATGACACGCTAGGCAACGTGTTTAGAGCGATTTATTCCTCCTGCGATCGGTTAATTTCCGGGCAGCTGAGGAGGGGAAAATCACGATGTCCGGACCGATCGCCCCAAAAAAATCTATGTATGGCTCGATCAACTGTCGCCTTTATCGCGCATGATCGTGGAAGCGCGCAAGTTGCTCGGCACCGCGAAATTGAGTGGCGCGGCGAACAAATCTGTCGTTATGGGTTGGGCTTCAGAGATCGGCGGGAGTGTCTAGCAAGCTTATAAAGCAGATGCCGTGCCTCAGTATGGCCTGTTCATGGCGGTTGTAGCAAAGCGGGCGAGCAAAGCACCGCCGACCGGCCCGCTCTGGGCACTCAACTGGGGCAAATTTTGGGATGCTATCTGGCCAGCGCGGGTTTGGTGACGTCCATACTTTCATCCGCCCGCAAGGCGGGCATATCGCGCTCTATGTCGGGGAAGATTCAACCACTTACCGCAGGCTTGGCGGCAACCAGACGAATCAAGTCTGTACCACTCGGCTCGATCAAACTCGGCTGCGCGCGGTCCGGCAACCGTTGTATATGTCGATGCCCTCTACGGTAAAGCCCGATATCGTCAAGGCGCAGGGCGGCATTTCCACCGACGCGGGCTGAACCGGATCAATGCGGTGCGGCACCGGCAAAAACGCCGCTGCGCTCCAACACCGCTCATTCCTCAAGCCAAATGTATGTGCCGCTAAGTGCTGCGCCGTCGGCATTCCCCAATTCCCTTTTGCGTTTTGTGGCACAGATGAAGGTATTGGCTGCGGCCTCAAGCTGACAAATGGGCAATTCATGACTAGATGCTTCCATGGCATTTGGTTTGGTAGACAGGGGCTTTGCGGACGCGCTCGTGATTTTGGGTGCGGCCGGACTGGTGATCCCGGCATTTGCGCGAATAAAGGTGAGCCCGGTCATCGGCTTCATCCTGGTTGGGCTTCTCGCAGGTCCATCTGGGCTCGGGCGGTTGGTTGCAAACTATCCCTGGCTGGCTGCCGTCACAATTTCGGATGTCCAACGCATAGAGCCTTTTGCGGAATTTGGCGTCATCCTGCTTCTCTTCTCGATTGGACTTGAACTTTCCTTCCGTCGTTTATGGTCAATGCGCGCCACTGTGTTCGGGATCGGTAGCGCAGAGTTGCTCGCTTCCGGGTTGATCATTGCCGTCGCGCTGTTCCTTTTCGGTCAGAGTCCCGCCGGTGCCCTGGCGTTGGGGGTTGCGCTGGCGTTGTCATCGACAGCGCTCATCCTGCCAATTGCCGGTGCAAACAGCACGGTAGGCCGATCAGCCTTTGCAATGCTGTTGTTTGAGGATTTGGCGTTGGTGCCGCTCCTGTTGGTGCTCGGAACGCTTGACCCCGCCGTCGCCCAGAGCGGGAGCTCGATTCTGAGCCTGATGGCGCGCGGCGCGATAACAGTAGCCATATTGTTCGTCGGTGGCCGCTTCCTCTTACCGCGGCTCTTTGCCCAGGCCGCACGTACGAAGAGTCCGGAACTTTTCCTCTCCGCGTCGCTGCTCGTCGTAATCATTGCCAGCCTCGCCACGTCATCAGTTGGGCTGTCGCCGATCATCGGGGCGCTCCTGGCTGGGCTGCTGATTGCCGAAACCGATTATGGCGACGAAGTCGAGGTAATAACCGCCCCGTTTCGCGGTCTGGCGCTTGGGGTTTTCCTGATCACCGTTGGGATGAGCCTGGATCTAAGCGTTATTTTTCAACAATGGCCGTATCTGTTGCTCGCGATTGTCGGCGTGATCACGATTAAAACCCTGATAACATTCATGTTATTACGGATATCCGGGATGCGCAACGCGGTTGCGGCCGAGGTTGGACTGCTGATGGGAAGCCCGTCGGAAACGACGTTGATCCTGCTCGGCGCGGCATCGCAAGCTGCCTTGATAACCCAGACCACCGCGAGTTTTTGGCAGATGGTGACCGCGATCGGCCTAACAATCACCCCATTGCTAGCTTGGGTTGGACGCTTCGCTGCGCGCCGAATCGAACGTCGCAGCAGCGACGACCTTTCCGAACTGCCGCAACAAGATGACGGGCCGGGCACCGTCATTTTCGGATTTGGTCGCGTCGGCAAAATGGTCGCTGATATGCTCATCGTTCATCAACAACGCTATATCGCGGTCGAAGCAGATGTTGATTCTGTCATCCAGGCCCGCCGCGAAAACTATGCCGTCATCTACGGTGATGTGGTGCGGGGCGGCATGATCGACCGGTTCGATCTGAAACGCGCCAAAGCACTCATTTTTACGATGGACGATCCAGTACTGACGGTAAGGTTAACTCAGCAACTGCGCCGCGACTTTCCTGATCTGACGATTGTCGCCCGCGCGCGTGATGTCGATCACGCCGCAGAGCTCTATCGCGCTGGTGTGACCGATGCTGTCCCCGAAACGCTGGAGAGTTCCCTGCAATTGTCAGAGGCTGTGCTGACCGATCTCGGCGTGGCGGCGGGTCCGGTCATTGCCTCCATCCATCAAAAACGTGAGGACTTGCGGAAAGAGATCAAGCGTGGCGCCGGATTGTTGCGCAATCCCCGGTTGCGACGAACGCGGTTGAACGACGATGCAACTCGCCGCTAAACACGACGCTGAACCGAGATACCGGAGTGAGAGCCCCTTGCCGCTGCACCTGCTAAAACAGTCCCTGCTTTGCCTGATGCTGTTCGGCATCCACCATCCCGCCTTCGCGGCGAAAAAAAGCGCTTCGACTGCCGGCATCGTCCGGGTCGAAATGATCACGACGCAAGGACGATTAGTGCTCGCGCTATACACCAGACAAGCCCCCAAAACCTGTGCCAACTTCCTCGCCTATGTCGATGACCACCGCTTCGACGGCACCAGTTTTTACCGTTCGGCGCGGCGCAAGTCGGCACCTGAATACGGCTTTATCCAGGGTGGCATTCAAACCGACGCACGCCGCATCCTGCCCACTTTTGATCATGAGCCGACCACGCGAACGGGCATTTTGCATATCGATGCCACCATCTCGATGGCACGACGGATGGACCCCGGCTCAGCGGGCGGAAATTTCTTTATTACGGTCGGGGCGATTCCAGGCATGGACGCGAAGGATGAGTATATTGGCTACGCTGCTTTTGGCCGGATCGTCGGCGGCATGGATACGGTCAAGCGCATATTGGCCCTGCCGACTGGTGGCGGGTCAGAGGCGATGCGCGGGCAGATGCTCGCCAAAAAGGTCATTATCATTAGTGCCAAGCGGCTTGATGGCGCGGTGCATCCAACTGGCCGGGTAAAACCTTGGCTGCTGAAGTTGCCAAAGGATGAAAGTCGGCGTTAGGCCAGATGCTCCTGGTCCATATCTATCTCGCGCACTTGCCGACGCTGGCGCGCCTGATCAACCAGCGTCCGCATTTCCTCGCGCACGGCGCGGGCTTGTGGGACGTCCCGAAGAACGATCACGCCACCCTGGCTTGTCGGATCACTTGAGCGGATCGAAATTGTGCCAATGTCAGCCCATTGGTTGATGATTGAATAAGCGACGGTCACATCCTTGACGCGATAAAGCTCAATCTCATCGGTTTTCTTGTTCAGGATGCCCGTCCGAATGATCAGCCGCTGATCAGTCAGCTCATAGCTGGTGGCAATGTTTTGCAACCACCGCCAACCAATGATGATAAGGCCTGCGCCAACCGCGCACAACAATATCGTTCCCCACCCCGCCAGACTGCCGATCAGCCAGCGACTGGTGCTCGCCCGGAACTTGGTGATCGATTTTTCCATCGTGCATTCCTTTTGCTGAGCGCGCCTGACCGCCGCACTTCGGTCAGGCGGCGGCAATGACTTTTTCTAGCGCCTGTCGGACAGCAGCAACCGCTTCATCGGCCTTGTCACCGTCCGGCCCGCCCCCTTGCGCCATGTCGGGTCGTCCGCCCCCGCCCTGCCCGCCAAGCGACGCTACCGCCAACTTGAGCAGCGCAACGGCATTGTGCGTGGCCACCAGATCCTCGCTGACCCCAATCGCAACTGAAGCGCGTCCCTCATTGACCGCGATCAACAGCGCTACACCGGAACCGATCCGGGCCTTCATCTCGTCAACCGCGCCGCGCAGCCCCTTGGGATCAAGCCCGTCGACAATCTGTGCTGCAAAGGCGACGCCACCCACCAGTTCGGGGCCGGCGGCGGACGCACCACCGCCACCGCCACCGCCCAGCGCGAGCGCCTTTTTCGCCTCAGCCAGTTCGCGCTCTAGCCGCCGCCGATCCTCGACCAGTGCCGCAACGCGGGCGGGCACTTCATCGGGCGCGGCCTTGAGCAGGGCGGCTGCCGCGCGCAATGTGTCATCGCGTTCAATGAGCCACAACCGTGCGGCATCCCCGGTGAGCGCCTCAATCCGGCGGATACCGCTGGACACAGCGCCTTCCGCCACGATCTTGAGCAAAGCGATGTCGCCAAGCGCCGTCACATGCGTCCCCCCGCACAGCTCCACCGAATAGGCGGCGTCGTCGAGCTGCCCCATCGCG
This sequence comes from Sphingomonadales bacterium, assembly GCA_038316685.1. GTDB lineage: Bacteria > Pseudomonadota > Alphaproteobacteria > Sphingomonadales > Sphingomonadaceae > Sphingomonas. Next base: position 73 of record JBBQAU010000176.1, on the reverse strand, counting down.
AGCACTCGAACTTCATCACCATATTTCTCGCCAAACAGCGCCATCGCGCCTGCCGCAATGGCATCATCAGCCG
>JBBQAU010000175.1:0-5082 GCA_038316685.1 Sphingomonadales bacterium | reverse complement strand
GCGCCGCTTTCTTCGAGCTGGCGGACAATCTGCGCCACGGTCGAGCGCTTCTGGCCGATTGCGACATAGATGCAATAAAGCTTCTTGCTCTCGTCATCGCCCGCGTTTGCAGCCTTCTGGTTGATAAACGTGTCAATCGCGACGGCGGTCTTGCCCGTCTGGCGATCGCCGATGATCAGCTCGCGCTGGCCACGACCCACAGGCACGAGCGCGTCGATTGCCTTCAGGCCGGTCTGCACAGGTTCATGGACCGAGGTGCGCGGGATGATGCCGGGTGCCTTTACCTCAACGCGGCTGCGCTGATCGGAAACAATCGGGCCCTTGCCGTCGATCGGGTTGCCAAGGCCATCGACCACGCGGCCGAGCAGGCCCTTGCCGATTGGCACATCAACGATCGTGCCCGTACGCTTGACGACGTCGCCTTCCTTGATCTGACTGTCGGAGCCAAAAATCACCACGCCGACATTGTCAGCCTCGAGGTTGAGCGCCATGCCTTGCACGCCGTTCGAAAATTCGACCATTTCGCCGGCCTGCACATTGTCGAGTCCGTGGATGCGGGCGATACCATCACCAACCGACAGCACTTGCCCGGTTTCGGAAACCTGGGCCTCGGTGCCGAAGTTGGCGATCTGGTCCTTGATGACCTTTGAAATTTCGGCGGCGCGGATATCCATGGTCAGCCTTTCATCGCGAGCGCGAGGGTATTGAGACGGGTTTTGATCGAACTATCGATCATTTGGCTGCCGATGCGGACGACGAGCCCGCCCAGCAGCGATGAGTCGACGGAAAGGTCGACCGAAACTTCACGACCAACGCGCTGGCGAAGCGATTGCTTCAGCGCTGCGACCTGATCGTCGGAGAGGGGGTGTGCCGATGTAACCTCCGCAGTTGTCTCTCCACGAAAGCTGGCCGCGAGCAGGCGGAACGACTTGATGATTGCTGGCACTTGCCCGAGCCGCCGGTTGTGGGCGAGCACGCCAAGGAAGCTTGTCGTGGTCGCATCAAGCCTCATCGCGGCGGCGCAGGCAGCAATCGCTTTTGCGGCATCGCCACGCGAAATAAGCGGGCTGGACATCAGCCGCGCAAAATCTGCCGATTCGTCGAGCATCGCCCGCAGCGTTTTTAGGCTGGCCTCGACCTTGTCGATTGCCTTGGTTTCACGCGCAAGTTCGAACAACGCCGTGGCATAGCGTCCCGGTAAGCTGGCTTGAATACCGCTGGATGTCTCCACGCGATCGAAATCCTCTTGGGAACGGGTAAATTGGCCCCATGCAAAAACAGGGCCGCGAAGGGCCCTTGCCTGGGTTGCGCGGCTGCTAGCATTGGTATGGGGCGGATGCAAGCCGGGAGGTACGACTTGTCATATCAGGGCATTTCCCTGCAGCTTTCGCTAAAACGTCACATTTCGTTAACCACCTGTTGGGGGTTGAGCGCGATAAGCGGGCGACACGCGATGCGGGAAATCGAATCATCATGCCACGATATCTTCCGAATTTTGTTGCGTGGCTGAACGGTAATAGTCGCGGCATCGCAGGGCAACTGCGCCGTGTCGTAATTGCTTTGCTGGCGATCCAGGCCCTTTTGGCGATTTCGCTGATTATCGGCGTGGTGCTCGGCAATCGCGCAACCAGGACGCTGATTCAGGAAAAAATTTACCCGATCGTCGAACTGCAAAAAGTGTCAGTCGGCTATGCCGAGGCGCTGGCGGTTGCACATAAGGTGCAAAGTGGCAACGTTTCGCCACTGGGTGCGCTTGACGATATTGCCGCCAATAAAGTCGCAATCGAAAAATATTGGTCTCTTTTTCAATCACATGAACACGATTCTGCTGATGCTGAATCAATCGCAACGATCAAGGCTGCGAGAGTAGACGCTGATGCCGCGATTGCGCGACTGGAGACAATATTGCGCAACAATCAGCGCGACAACCTGCAGTTCTTTATCAGCGGGCCGCTCTACGCCGCGATCGATCCGTTGACGAATGCCAGTGAAGCGTTGACTGCGAAGCTTCGGGATGATGCCAGCGGCGCGCAAGCAATGCTCCAAACTCGTTCATGGCGCGCCACGATAATTGTCGCCACCGTAACGCTTCTGGCGATCCTTGTCGGGGCTTGGGGTGCCCGAATGGTCGAATCGCAGGTCAGTCGCCCGCTTGCGGATATCGCTCTTGCGACGCAAATGATTACGGACGAACGATCAACGGCACCCGTGCCAGGCCTCGAACGCACCGATGAAATCGGCGACATTGCACGGGCGTTGATTTTTGCCCGGCAGCAGTCAATTGATGCCCGCAAGGCAAACGACGCATCCCGACTTGTTGAGGACAGGATGCACCGCGAGGAAGGCGAACGGCAGGCAGTTAATTTGCGGCGCGCTGCGCAACTCGATGGCCTTTTCCTCAAGTTCGAAGCAGAAGCGGGCAGTATTGTCGCGCGACTTAAATCGGCCGGGCCGCAGCTTGCCCTTACGGCGTCGGCGCTATCGGGGAAGTCGCTCGAAGCGGAGCACCACGCGCTGTCGACGGCCGCGCTTGCCCGCCAAAGCGCCAATAGCGCACGTACGATCGCCCAATCAAGTAATGCCCTGGATAACGCAATTGAGAAGATTGCGCTTGTAACAAGCGAGGCCCGGCGTGACGTTGGCATTGTGCGGCAGCGCACACTGGCCGGCAAGGCAGAAAGCGAATCGTTAGACGCGTCCACCACAGAAATTGCGTCGGTGCTTGACCTCATTACATCGATTGCTGGTCAGACAAATCTGCTCGCGCTGAATGCCACAATAGAGGCCGCTCGCGCTGGCCCTGCTGGCCGCGGCTTCGCGGTCGTCGCTGATGAGGTAAAGGGGCTGGCAAGGCAAACTCGGGCGGCTGCTGGCAAGATCGAAGCCCGGCTCGGGGCGATCCGGACCGCGAGCCACACGGTGTTGGATACAATTCAGGCTATTGATGCGCTGGTGGCCCGACTGGATGCATCGTCAGCCGATGCCGAGACAAGCGTCGAACAGCAGCGCCAGATGACTTATCGCATTGCAAAGGCGATTAGCGAGGTTGAGCAGGGCACCGCAGACGCCGCTGCAAGTATTCAGATGGTTCATGCCCGTGCTGAACACACACGCGGGACAGCGGCCAGTCTTTCCGAGACAGCCGAAGATGTGGCGCATAACGTCGATGATTTGCGCGCGCGCATCAGTCAATTAATCACCGACGTCAGGGCTGCCTAAACGCTGCCTTCAATTAAAGGCTGACAATTGCGATCAACGCAGACATGATCACGTCCTTGATAGAACGGATGATCAACATGCGTGGCGAGATGGTAAAGATGGTGATGTCGGACGGCGCGGAGACCGCCGTCTATCACGTGCGACCCACAGGCAGCCGACGCGGCGGCCTCGTGCTCGTACAGGAGATATTCGGGGTCACCGACCATATCCGTGAACTGTGCGACGAATATGCGCAAGACGGGTATGAGGTGCTCGCCCCTGCACTTTTTGATCGCGAGTATCCTGGTTTTGAGGCCGATTATACGGGCGAAGATTATGCACGCGCGGTTCAATTGGCGCGAGAACTCCACCCGTTTGACTTAAGTCTTTGCGATATCCAGTCTTGCGTTGATGAACTGGCGTCGTCCGGGGCGGTCTTCGTAGTTGGCTATTGCTATGGGGGATCCCTCGCCTGGTTTGCGTCAACCCGGTTGCAGGGCGTGGCTGCTGCGGCAAGCTATTATGGCAGCCTTGTCGCTGACGCTTCGGATGAAGAGCCCATCGTTCCTGTGATTTGCCACTTTGGCCGATATGACACGGGTATTCCGATGGACGGTGTAGATCGCTTGATTGCCAAGGCCTGGCCGCGCGCAACGATCCACGTCTACGACGCCGGTCACGGCTTCAACTCAGATCGCCGAAAGGATTATCATGAGTTTAGCGCAGATTTGGCGCGCGAGCGGACGCTCGAGCTGTTTGAGGCAAATGCCAGATGAATGTGCCCAGCGAATTCGGCAGGTTTGAGTCCGGCAATTTGTCAGATACTTTGTTCTGCGATAGCGTGCGACAAATAAGGCTGCCGCTTTCGAAAACGAGCCCATGGTGTGGCAAGGCAAGGAGGATCGGCCAGTGACCGAACCAAGCGCTGATTCCAGTCCCGGCATCCTGCAAGGCCTGTTTGGCCGGAAGAAAGAAAGTCACGCAGCAACGGCTGCCGGGGTAGCCAAGCCAACCCTGTCTGCGCCCACACTATTGGTGGATCCGGACCGTGTTCGCGTGTGGAAGGGCAACGGACGCATCTATCGCGATCTCAATGCCGATAATTGCCGGGATTTAATCGATTCGATCGAGCAAGAGGGTAAGCAGCGTGTGCCTGCCATTGCGCGACGCGTTGACGACGATCCGCGCTACGATTTTGAAGTTATTGCAGGTACCAGGCGCCATTACGCTGTTTCTTGGCTCAAACGCCGGAAGATGCCCGATCTTGGCTTCTTGTTGTTGGTCGAGGTGCTTGATGATGAACAGGCGTTTCGCGTCGCTGATCTGGAGAATCGGTCGCGTCGGGACATCTGCGATCTCGAGCGCGCGCGAAACTATGCTACGGCGCTCCAGAAGCATTACAGTGGCCACCTTACGCAAATGGCGGATCGGCTAGGCGTCTCAAAGGGGTGGCTGTCCAAGATGGTGCGGGTTGCCGCACTGCCTGATGAGATTGTGGCCGCTTTTGCCTCGCCCGCCGATCTCAAAATGAAGCCGGCCTATGCGCTCTCGGTCATTCTCGAACCCACGACAGCGCGCTTCGCAGCGATTGCGACGGCGCGCCAGATTACACGTGCGCAGTTGGCGCGCAACGAAGAGGGCGCAGCGCCTTATCCGCCGGCTGAGGTTTATCGATTGCTGATCGACGCGGCAAAGGGAGACGAACCGGCTGCTGACGAGTTTTCGTTTCGCGGACCGACCGGATTGCCCGCATTATCCGTGGTTACCAATGGATCAAACGGCATGACGATTAAGGTGCATAGCGATGGCGGCGCCAGCCGAGCCGAGCTTTTGCGTGCATTTGAACTGGCGCTGGCGACGGCAAAACTTCCCGCGTTGAATGCA
>JBBQAU010000174.1:0-5118 GCA_038316685.1 Sphingomonadales bacterium | reverse complement strand
CAACTGGAGCAGTAACGATGGGCGGATACGGCTTGCTTCAATTGACACCGAAGATCGGAACGAAATGATCGATCAACCCACCACCCAGCGTTGCGGCCTTGTCGCCATTGTTGGCGCGCCCAATGCGGGCAAATCGACCTTGGTCAACGCGCTGGTTGGGCAAAAGGTCGCGATTGTCAGCCCCAAGGCGCAGACAACGCGCACCCGCCTGATGGGGATTGCGATTACGGGTGACACGCAGATGCTGCTGGTCGACACACCCGGCATTTTTGAAGGCAAGCGCCGCTTTGACCGCGCGATGGTGCAGGCGGCGTGGGGCGGGACGCACGATGCCGATATGATCGCGCTGATTGTTGACGCCAAGGGCGGGCTTGGCACCAAACTGGAAACGATCCTGACGGGGCTAGAGGGACGACCCGAACCCAAGCTGCTGGTGCTCAACAAGGTCGATGTCGCCGACAAGGGCAAGCTGCTGCGCCACGCCGAGACGCTCAACCAGCGCCTAACCTTCACCGAAACCCTGATGGTCAGCGCGACCACCGGCGATGGCCTGGCCGACCTGAAGGCGCGATTGGCCACCGCGATGCCCGAGGGGCCGTGGCACTTCCCCGCCGATCAGGTCAGCGACGCGACCGACCGCGTCATGGCCGCCGAAATCACCCGTGAACAGATTTTCCTGCAACTGTATCAGGAACTGCCACAGGCCTGCGCTGTCGAGACCGAAAAATATGAGGAACGCAGCGACGGATCAGTTGAAATCCACCAGCAAATCCTCGTCGCCCGCGACAGTCAGCGCGCGATCGTGCTCGGCAAGGGCGGCGCGCGGCTGAAGGAGATTGGCAGCAAGTCACGCGCGGAATTAGCAGGGCTGTTGGGGGTGAAAGTGCATTTGTATCTGCACGTCAAGGTCTCGCCGAAATGGGATGAGGACCGGGGGGTTTACCGGGACATCGGGCTGGATTGGGTGGATTGAGCTGAGCGCGTCCGACCCAAGCGATCTCTCTCGCGCTGGGCCACCCGCCGATTGTCCAAGTCGAACGGCAGCATCATCTTTACCTTCCCGCCAAACTAAAGGAAGCTCAATACGACCCCCACGACACCCGTCGCGGCTCGGGGCATTTGGGGGCAATGATGAAACCGATACGCGCCGCGCTCGCACAGGCAGCACCCATCCCGCTTTGTATTGATCACGGTATTAATCAGCTGCTCGCGCTCGTCGGTGACGCGGTCGATATGAAGGCCGATATCGTCGCTTTTGGCGAAACCTTTCTGGGCGGCTATCCGCTGTGGCTGGACGAAGCCCCCAATGCCGCGATCTGGGACCATCGCGGCACGCAGGCGCTGCATGCGATCATCCTGTCCCAAGCGTTACGCGGTGATGATCCCCGTCTTGCTCCGTTGCAGGAGTTGGTCAACGCATCGGGGATATTAGTGTCGGTCGGCGCGCATGAGCGGGTGCGCTCGACGCTTACCAACACGCAATATCTGTTCCGACCCAACCAAGCGCCCTTGCTCCACCGAAAACTGGTGCCCACGCATGGTGAGCGGATGATCTGGGGGCGCGGCGACGGATCGACATTGGGCGTCCATCAAGCCGAATGGGGCACCGTCGGCCAGCTGATCTGTTGGGAGCATTGGATGCCGCTGGCGCGGGCCGCGATGCATCACGCGGGCGAAACGATCCATATTGCCGCCTGGCCCAGTGTGCGCGAAGTGCATGCGCTTGCCTCGCGCCATTATGCGTTTGAAGGGCGTTGCTTCGTGCTGGCGGCCGGCACAGTCCAACACCGCGCGGACCTGTTGGAGGGGCTGGCCCGGGTTGGCGAAGATGCCGATGCGCGCAATCTGATCCTCGAGATGCCCGATGGTCAGCTGCAATTCGGTGGCAGCATGATCATTGGCCCCGATGGTGGCATTCTCGCCGCAACCGACGGTGGCATCGATCTGCTGGTCGCCGATCTTGATCCGATGGCTATTGGACGGGGCCTAGCAGCGCTCGACAGCGACGGCCATTATGCACGCCCCGATGTGTTTGAGCTGCGGGTGGACCGGCGGGCGAAGTTGGGGGTGATTGATTACGAGGGGTAGGCGGCGGGCTTTACACAAGGATCGCGTCGACCCAATCAGGCACGAGCACACCCGCCGGGCCAAGCCGCGATTCATCGAAGCCCCGGCTGCCCGCTGACGGCTCCAGGTTGAGTTCCAGCGTGTCGGCTCCAAAATGCCGCGCGAGCTGGACAAAGCCCGCTGCTGGATAGACCGCACCCGACGTGCCAATCGATACGAAAATATCCGCGCGCGACAAGGCGGCTTCGATCCGGTCCATTTGATAGGGAATCTCTCCGAAAAAGACGATGTCGGGCCGTAACGCCGCCGCGCCACAGGCCGGGCAGCGGCTTGCGGGTGGCAGGGCTGCGGTCCAGCCCGATCGCTCGCCGCAACTGGCACACAGCGCCGAATTCAGCTCGCCGTGCATGTGCAGCATCCGTTTGGCCCCGGCGCGCTCGTGCAGATCGTCGACGTTTTGCGTCACAATCAGCAGCTCGCCCAGCCATTCCGCATCAAGCCGCGCCAGCGCAATGTGCGCCGCATTGGGTTCCACCCGCGACAGCCCCGCCCGCCGCTCATCATAGAAGCGATGCACGAGTACCGGATCGCGCGCGAGCGCCTGAGGCGTACAGACATCCTCGACCCGGTGCCCCTCCCACAGCCCGCCGGGGCCGCGAAAAGTCGCGATCCCGCTTTCGGCAGAAATGCCTGCACCGGTCAGGATAACGATTGATGACAGCTTGGCCATACTCAGTGCTGCAAGTCGCGATCAATCAGCACTGCGAGCATCAGCGCCGGGCCACCATGCGCTTCCCATGCGTGATTGGTGCCGCGCTGGATGACGACATTGCCGGGTTTCAGCCGCGTCTCCCCGTCTTCCAGAATCAGGCTCACCTCCCCCTGCAACAGGCAGATGATGTCAATCGAATGGGTTTCGTGCATGCTGGGGTGGCGGCTCTGGTCGATCATATGGCGATCACCGTTAAACGCGGCAAACGCCGTTCGCGCGATTGCGTCGAGTTGCGGCTTGGGCACCCCTGCTGGGAGCGAATTGACGATGAACCAGCGCACCTGGACGTTGCCCTTGCGCGGCCCGAGCACCGGCCTGGTTGTGCCGAGATCGCTATGGTCACCGGGCGTCAGCGGTCCGGTCGCGGCATCTTCCCAGATTTCAAACAAGCCCCCGGCATCGATGCTGCCAGCGATTGCGGAGGGGCCACCATCGACGATGATGCAGGATTGCCCGCGCGCGTCATTGCCGGTAACGATACGCCGCAGCGCTGCTTCTATTTGGTTCATGATATCGCTCTCCCCTTGCGCACGCCTTTGGCACGTCGCAGGCAATTTACCGATTCACCGGCTGCATAGTAGCAGAATCGCAACCCAAGCCCTGTCCCTTTAGAAGCAGGTCTGGCATGGGAGATGTCGTCGTATCAGGGCGGGATCGCAAAGCTTTTCCATGCCCCAAATTATGGAGCAGCCCGTGACGGCAATTGGTATTTTCGGGAGCGCGGGCCGGATGGGGCAAGCTATCGCGGCGCTGATGCCAGAATATGGCGCGGTGCTGGCGGGTGGGATTGATTCTGCTGGCGATCCGCTCGCCTTGGCGCACGCCGCCGATGTGCTGGTGGATTTTACAGTGCCCGCAGCGCTCGCCAGCAATCTCGCCGCCGCTCGCGCCGCCGGTACGCCGATCCTGGTTGGCACCACTGGTTTCCGGCAGGATCACCATGAGATGATCCGGGAAGCCGCGCGAAACATCGCTGTCCTGCAGACCGGCAATACATCGCTGGGCGTCACGCTGCTCGCCCGATTGGTGCGCGAAGCGGCGAGCCGACTGGGAACTGATTGGGACATTGAGATTGTCGAAATGCATCACCGCGCCAAGGTGGACGCGCCGTCCGGGACCGCGTTGTTGCTCGCCGAGGCTGCGGCAAACGGGCGGGGTGATTTGCTCAACGATGTCAGCGTCATTGGCCGGACCGGCCTGAGCGGCGACCGCGCTGAAGGCACGATTGGTCTTGCGAGCCTGCGCGGTGGCAGCGTGGCTGGCGACCATCAGGTGATCTTTGCTGGCACTGGCGAGCGGATCGAGCTGGGTCATCGCGCCGAGGATCGCGGCATCTTCGCGCAGGGAGCAATCAAGGCCGCACTTTGGCTAGCAGGAAAGCCCGCTGGACAATATTCAATGGCCGAGGTGCTCGGGCTTTGAAGAAAACGGTGGTGGTTGATTTCTACGCGCGGCTCGCCGCCGACAATCCGCATCCCGAAACCGAACTCAGATCGGGCAATGTCTATCAACTGCTCGTCGCGGTCGTGCTGTCGGCGCAGGCAACCGATATCGGCGTCAACAAAGCAACCCGCGCGCTGTTTGCGACTGTGATGACGCCTGAGCAGATGGTGACGCTGGGCGAGGCAGTGCTGAAGCAGCATATCAAGACGATTGGCCTGTTCAACACCAAGGCGAAGAACGTCATCGCGCTCTCCCAAGCGCTGATCAACGAGCATGGCAGCACAGTGCCCGCAAACCGTGACGCGCTGGAAAAACTGCCCGGCGTTGGCCGCAAGACCGCCAATGTCGTGATGAACGTGGCTTTCGGGGCAGAGACTTTCGCGGTCGACACGCACCTCTTCCGCGTCTGCAACCGCACCGGGCTTGCACCGGGCAAAACCCCGCTCGCGGTTGAGCTGAAACTCGATAAAGCGACGCCACAGCCCTTTCGGCTGCACGCACATCACTGGTTAATCCTGCACGGACGGTATATCTGCAAGGCACGGACGCCCGAATGCTGGCGCTGCCCGGTCAGCGATTGTTGCGCCTTCAAGAAGAAAACGCCGCCGCCCAAGGTGAAGCCCGCGGGCGGGTCAACGCTTGAGGAGAATGCCTGATGCGCCACATGCCTGCCCTCGCCGCCCTTGTTGGAGGCATCACGCTCGCGGCCGCAGCGCCTGTCATCGCGCGCGACTGGAACCAGGTTCCTGAGGCAACGCCAGTTGGCAAGCCGCAACTCTGCATTCCGCGATCGCGCATTCGCAACACAAAGGTCCGCACCAACAGCGTGATCGATT
>JBBQAU010000173.1:0-5124 GCA_038316685.1 Sphingomonadales bacterium | reverse complement strand
TGTCGAGCGGGACGCACAGCTGGTGGGCGGACCGGGCGGCGTTGGCAGTCTGACAATGGTCGAGCAGAACCTATACCCGGCCATTGCGGCACGCCGTTGTCCGGGTATATCAACCCCATGACTCGCACATACAAAATCCTAGTCGGCCTTGCCGCTGCAACTTTCGCCCTTGCCCCGATCGCCAGCGCGCAAACCGTGCTTACCGGCGACCGGATCGACGGCACCCCCGTTATAGACCGGCTCGACGCAGGCAACCTGGCGCCGGGCCAGATCCACCGCTTTTGGTTCCGCGTGACCGATAACGCGATTGGCCAGGCTTGGTATGTGCCCGTCATCGTCGTTCGGGGTGCCGCAGCGGGACACCGTCTGTTGCTGACCGCCGCGATTCACGGCGATGAGTTGAACGGGGTTGATGTCATCCACCGGCTGGTCAATCGCATCGATCCAGCGACACTCAGCGGGACAATCATCGCCATCCCGGGACTCAACACGCCGGGCCTGCTTCACCACAGCCGCGCCTTTACGCCGGGTGATGGCCGTGATGGCGAAAACCTGAACCGGATCATGCCCGGAAATCCCGATGCGACCAATCGGGCTGATCGTTATGCGACGCGGCTCTGGTCAGGGCTGATGCGCCCCAACGCCGATACCGCGATTGACCTTCACACCCAGTCGCGCGGCACCGCTTATCCGATGTATGCCTTTGCCGGATCATCGCGTGCGCGCGCGATTGCAGAACTGATCGGGCCTGACATGATCAAGCTTGACGCTGGCGTCGCAGGCTCAGTCGAGACTGAAATGCTCAAAAGCGGCGTTCCGGCGATTACGCTTGAGCTCAACCGACCCGAGATGTTTGATCGCATCGTCATCTTCCGCGCGGTCGATGGGCTGATGCGGGTGATGGTCGATCTCAAGATGCTCCCGCCGGGCAGCGCACCTGCCCTCACCCAGACGGCATTTGTCGGCGACACGCTGGCGACGGTGCGGACCAGCCGGGGTGGCTATGCAACGTTGCTGGCTGATCTGGGTGACCGCGTTGAAAAGGATCAGGTCGTCGCAACGCTCGCCGATCCATTCGGGCGGGTGATAGAGCGGTTATCGTCACCCCAAGCCGGCCGGGTCAGTTCGATCGCAACCGACCCTTTGCGCGATCCGGGGGACACCCTGATGCGGATTCTGTATTCTGAGACACCATCCCCCAAGACTGGCGGGAAGCGGGCGAACAAGCCGCATAGTTGAACGCTTCGTGAACGAACCGTAACAAAAAAGCCACACCACCGAAACTTATTGCAATGCAACAAGCGCCTTACGGTTACTTTGTTGCCAGCAGACGTCGCAGCGTGCATCTTCCTTATAAGAGCGGGGGCTCTTAGGGGATGAAAATGCGAAATTCGATAAGACTGACGGTTCTGGCGAGCGCTTCGATTTGGGCGATTGCCACCACGACACCGGGCGTTGCCCAGACGGCATCAAGGGCAGCCGCTAATGAGGCTGCGCCCGATGAGGACGCCGAAACAGGCGAAATTGTCGTAACTGGTTCGCGGATTAAGCTTGACCCGAACGCCACCGCGCCACAGCCAGTTACCAGCATTTCCGCTGCCCAGTTGCGCGCAGCCGGCGCGACCGACGTGACCGCCACGCTGCGTCAAATCCCGGCACTTATTTCCTCAGGAACGGTGGCCGATTCGCTTGAACGCGGTGCCGGTGGCGTTGGTCAGGCCACCCTCAATCTGCGGCAATTGGGCGCAAACCGCACCTTGGTTTTGGTCGATGGTTACCGGCATGTTTCTGGCGTTGCTGGATCGCAAACGGTTGACGTGGCTACGATTCCGCCGGGTCTGATCGACCGGGTCGATGTCCTGACCGGCGGTGCTTCCGCGATCTACGGCGCTGACGCCGTCACAGGTGTCGTCAACTACATCCTGAAAAAGGATTTCACTGGTCTCGCTGTCGATGCCCAGGCGGGCGTATCCGCTCGCGGGGATGGTGCCAGCTATCGGATTGACGCCACATACGGCATGAATTTTGCCGATGGCCGTGGCAATATCACGTTTTCAGCGGGCTATACCAATGAGGGCGAAGTCCTGATGGGTGACCGTGATTTCACGGCTGACAATGGTCGCGGCAACAATTCCACTACTTACACAAACCCTTTGCGGCGGTTCCAGGTCGGCGACATCAGCGCCGCCACAATGCCAAACTTTGCCAATTTCTATCGCGTCGGTGGCCCAGGCCCAAGGACAAGCCGGATCGCATTTGGCCCAAATATCCCGACAACTGCGCAATTTGCCACGCTATTCCCCGGCCTAACTCCAACGGCCGCCGAAGCAGCGCTGATGGCGCGTGCGGCAACTTCGCCAAGCTTTGCGATCGCGGCCCGGCCCGTGTTCGGCATCAGCTCGAATGCCGGCCTGATCTTCCGGGCTGACTTTGCCCGTTTCACAACCGACCTTGATCGCAACGGCATCGCCGACTGCAACCAGAGCTTCACCGGCTGGACCGGCTTTGGCGGGGGTGGCTGTTATGTCTCAACTCCAGGCGGCGGTGTCAGAATCTTTCAGGACGGCGTTATCTCGACTTCGCAGAATCAGTTCGGCGGCGATGGCGCAGTTGAACGCACGAACCAGACATCGCTAACGCCGGGCAGCGAACGCTTCTATGGCGATTTTCGCGCCCGCTTTGAACTGGCGCCCGCCGCAGAATTGTTTGTTGACGCGAAATTTGCCCGTAACAACTCAACCTCGCGCAACAATTACAACAGCTTCTACGATACGTTGCTGATCACGCCCGACAACCCCTTCACGCCCGTGGCGTTGCAGGCCGAATCAAATGCGGCGGGTGGTCTGCGCGTCAGCCGCGATTTCCTAGATTTGGGGCCTAACCTGTCACTTGCAAAGCGCGACACTTACCGGTTTGTCGGCGGCGTCCGCGGCGACATCAGCAGCCATTTGCGGTATGAAGTCTCGCTGAATTACGGTCGCACCGACAATAGCGTTACACAGACCAATTCTGTGCTTTACGATCGCCTGTTTGCCGCGATTGATGTTGTACGCGGGCCGGGTGGGCAACCAATCTGCCGATCAAATATCAGCAACGTGCCTTATGTCGGGTCAGAGACGTTTCCGGTCATCCAGGGCGGTTTTTTCAGCTTCCGTCCAGGTGACGGGCAATGCCGCCCAGCCAATATCCTGAACGGTGTCAACTCGGTCAGCCAGGAGGCGGTAAACTTCATCACCACGCCGACGACCAATAATTTCCGCCTCACGCAAACTGTTGTCAATGGAATCGTCACCGGCGACACGGGGACCTTCTTCAACCTGCCCGGCGGGGCGACGCAGTTCTCGGCAGGTTTTGAGTATCGCCGGGAAACCTCCAGCTCGAGCTTCGACAATCTCCTGCTCGGAAACTTACCGGCTGGCTCGCCTGCGGGCCCTGCGGGGACCTTCATCGGGACGGTATCAACCAATCAGTCGCTGCTGTTTGATCCGTCAGCCCGCACCCTGAACACCGGCGGTGCTTTCGACGTGAAGGAAGTGTTTGGCGAAGTTCGTATCCCAATTTTCAAGGAAACCCGATTCGCTCATGAACTAAGCATTGGCGCCGCCGGACGTTATGCCGATTATTCGACAGTTCGCGGTGCCTTCACCTGGAACGCAAATGCGGTCTATGCGCCCATTGAGGACATTCGTTTTCGCGGCACCTATTCGGTTGCCATCCGCGCACCAAATATCGCCGAGCTGTTTAATCCCGCTCAGGGTGCAACTTTCCGGCCTGCGGACCCATGCGATCTGATCAACCAACGCGCGACCCCCGTCCGGCTGCAAAACTGTGTCGCAGCAGCCACCGCACTCGGCATCCCGAATGCAGCACAATTCCTGACGACTTATAATGATCCGCTCACTGGTCGCTTCTCGGGAACGAGCGGCGGTAACCCCAATCTGGAGAGGGAAAGCGCCACGACATGGTCTGTCGGGACCGTCATCCAGCCGCGATTCCTGCGTGGCCTTTCGATGTCCGCCGATTATTATTCGATCAACATCACCAACGCGATTTCAGCGGTGACGGCGCAAGATATCGTCAATACCTGTTACGACAACATCACCTTTCCGAACCAGTTCTGCGATCTTTTCCGTCGTAATGGAACTGCTTCCGGCCCCGCAACCTTTGGCTTCAACTTCCTGTCGCAGACCCAGCTGAACTTTGGCCGCATTGAAACGTCAGGCATTGATTTCAGTATCAACTATAACTTCAACATCGGCGCATCCACCCGGGTGAACCTGGGCCTAAACGGCAACTGGACCGAAAAGGTGAATCGCTTCTTCGATCCGGGCAACCCGACGCTGGTCAATCCGGCTCTACGCGAATTGAGCGTTCCGGAATTTGCCGGCGTGTTCAACGCCAATATCAGCCGCGGGCCGGTCTCACTGAATTACAGCCTGCAATATGTGCAAAGCACAGCGTCGGCAGCGGCAATTCAGATCGAGCGGATCGCGACAGAGTTTGGCCCAGCAGGTTTTGCGCCAGATTATTATGTGCAAAATCTGTCGGCGAGTATCGACGCGAATGATAAGTTCACCTTTTACGGCGGCGTGAATAACCTCACCGATTTGCAGCCTTATATCTCCAGCTCGGCTTATCCCGTCTCCGGCATTGGTCGCTATCTTTTCGCAGGCGTTCGTACGCGCTTCTGATCTGAGGCAAGAAAAATCGCAAAGGCCGGTGGATATCCGTCCATCGGCCTTTGTTGTTTGTCTTCAGTGCGGAACAATTCCGGCGAATATTGTCTGAGCGAGAGCAACCGGCAATGGGCTGCCCAGCAGGCCTACCGTCACTGACTCGTCAGATCTGCGTCGTATGCCGCGATGTCGGTTGAGCCGCTCGCCTGCCCCCTCACCCCTTCGGAAACCACGGCACAAACCCGCTCGTGCGCCGCACATACTCCTCGTATCCGGGCTTCTTGCGTTTCAGCCGCCCCTCGATCGTTGGCACGCCGGACCATTTCATCAGCGTCCAGGTCAGCAGGATCGGCCCCGGCAGCGCGAGCAGCCCGGTCATGCTTTCAGCGCCGATCAGATACAGCCCCCACCAGGTGCAGGCGTCGCCGAAATAATTGGGGTGGCGGGT
>JBBQAU010000172.1:0-5176 GCA_038316685.1 Sphingomonadales bacterium | reverse complement strand
CGGTGTTGAACTCCCGTCACCGAGAAGCAGTCGATGGCCGCCACCCGGCTTGGGGTTTACCCCGGCGACGTGAGCCAGATTAACAATGTAGCTCTTGTGAACGCGCAGGAACCGCGCAGGCAGCGTCGCAGCGAGCGATTTTAATGTCCCTCCCACCAGAAGTGGCCGCCGACCGATTAAAGTGAGTTCGCAAAAGTCGTCGGCTGCCGTGATCTGCACGATTTCCGCTTCCGGGAACCGGTGGATTGCCACCCCATCGCGAAACGATACGATTGATGTCTCGGAGGCTTCGGCAGCGGCAAGACGAAGTGAAAGCGATTCGTTGCGTTCGCGCTCGGTCGCGAGCCCGGCATAAAGATTGCGCAGCGCGAACACTTGCTCTGCAACTAACCCGGCGAGCAGGGCAGCCATGCACAGATAATAACCCCGGTCCAGCGCGTCTCCCTTCCACCAGAGGAGCATCACCCCGAACAGGCACGCGACGATCATGCCGATGCGTCCGTCCAGGCGACCGCGCGCAGTCCTTGCGCATAGCAGGCTCAAGACCGCCGTAGCGAAAAGACACGCCCATGCCTTTGCGTCGAACAAGGGGACGAACGAGATTGCCACAATCGATATCACCACTGATGCGGTTACGATGTACCTTGTCCGCTGGGGCACATATCGAAGCGCCACATATGTTGCCATGAGCGCTGACGTCAGCGCGACGAGCAGGACGATCGCGGAGACACGTGCGATATGCCAAGGATACGCGTAGTCGATAAACGAGCGACTGGTTTCCACCGCGAGCTGCAACGCTGTGCAGACGCCGATGCTCGCGAGGATCAGCGCGTCGCGCCGATCGCGTCCGACAGCAGCCGCCATCCCGAAATACAGCGCAGCCACTATCAAGGCCCCTGTCGTGAGGAGGGCCGGCCAGTATGCGCGAAGTTCGGTCGAGGATCGTCCCTCATAATAACCCACCCCGATTTGGTGGACGGGCATGCGCACCGGCAGCCATCGGTGATGCGCCGACATCCGGATATCGACGACATTCCGCCCCGGGCGAACGAGATGACGGGGTACCCGGATCATGGCGTGGAACCGACCGGACGTCTCGCTGGCGGCGTCGCGCCCTACTATCCCGTTGCGGCCAATCAGCATCCCGTTCCATCGCACCTCCGCGCTCATGGTTCCGACCAAGGTTACGGCGAGCGGTAGTTGCGAGGCGGCGATCAGGGGCGAAGCGGTAACGACCCGGCGCACCTGAACAATGGGATCGGCAAGGTCGAGCTGGTCGATTGCGGTGCGCCGACATGACAGCTTGCCGCTCAGCGTCGTGCAGATATGCAAAGGTTCGACGTTGATCGGTGGCGATTGCGCCCACAGTGTCGTTGGCACCATCATCGCCAGCAGCGCCGTCCACACGATGCGCAAACCCGCCCAGAGCAATCGTGAAAGCTGTCGTTCACCGGTCATGCCGGTCGTTCGCTGGACCGCGCTCGCCTCGACGGAGGCGATCTGACACGGGGTCTTGGCAATAATTGCAAACGGAAAACCCAATGCCCAACCTCCTCTGCCGATTAATGATATGCATAGTGGCGGGTATTGTGTCGCCAGCGGCGCAGGCCGACTCCGCAGCGGCTCATACTACTCAAACTGCGTCAATTCTGAAACTTGAACCAATTGCTTTTAAACTTCGCGACGGATCTACGATCGCAGCCGAGCAGGGATCGTTCAACGTGCCCGAACACCGCAGCACCGTCGCCTCGCGCCAGATCACGATCAAGTTCGTCCGCTTCAAATCGACTAGCCCGCATCCTGGGCCGCCGATAATCTATCTTGCCGGCGGACCCGGCGGATCAGGCATCGATGCCGCGCGTGGCCCGCGCCAGCCGATCTTCCTCGCGCTGCGCTCCGTAGGGGACGTGATTGCGCTCGACCAACGGGGTACCGGTTTATCCAACATCGTGCCCGCCTGCACCGCGGCCGTATCGCTTGATCCGACAAAAGGGATCAACGCGGCTAGTCTCACAGATTATTATCGCCGCACGCTCGCATCCTGCCTCGGGACTTGGCGAGCTGCCGGCGTGACTATCGCAGGCTACAATACCCTGGAAAGCGCGGACGATCTCGACGATCTGCGCAAAGTTCTGGCAGTGCCCAAGATTAAGCTTTGGGGCATTTCCTACGGCACGCATCTGGCGTTGGCGACCATGCGTCGGCATCCCGCCATCATCGACCGCGTGGTCCTGGCATCCGCCGAAGGAATGAATCAAACCGTCAAGCTTCCAAACGCTGTTGATGCGGTGATAAATAGGATCGCCAACGTCTCGGACAGCAACCTAACCACGACGATGTGGCGAATCCATGAACGGCTCGACCGCGTACCGGCATCGCTGAACCTAGAAGGCCCCGCCGGGCCAATAAATTTCAAGATGGACTCGTTCGCGCTGCGCATGCTCGTCGGTGCGATCGCTAAGAACCCGAACGGGATCGCCAACTTGGTGGGCATCTATGCGGCGTTCGATGCGGGCCAGGAGCAGGCGCTTGCGCCGACGCTTTACGGCATGTTCTTCAAAGACCGGTTGATCATGACGGGGATGCCGGAGCTGATGGACCTTGCGTCGGGTATCAGTGGTTCGCGACAAAAGGAAGTCGATCGTCAGGCGCGCACCGCCCTTGCAGGCGATGCCACCAATTTCCCAATGCCGCAGCTTGCCGACATGGCCCCCGAACTCGATCTGGGCGACCGCTATCGTCGCGAAGTCCGCTCAGCGATCCCCACCTTGCTGTTCAGCGGTGATTTAGACGTGCGCAC
This sequence comes from Sphingomonadales bacterium, assembly GCA_038316685.1. Lineage (GTDB taxonomy): Bacteria > Pseudomonadota > Alphaproteobacteria > Sphingomonadales > Sphingomonadaceae > Sphingomonas. Next base: position 2,376 of record JBBQAU010000172.1, on the reverse strand, counting down.
CCCGCTCGAAGAGCAAACGGTCGCGACCGCCGGTCTGCGGCGGCTGACCACGATCATCGTCCATAATGGCGGACACGATCTCTTCGAAACTGATCCGGCAATCGCCCGGATCATCGCGACTTTTCTCAAGGGAGCGCTGGTGACCCAGAAGTCGCTAACCCTTGATTTGCCCGGATCGGGCCGCTCAAAGTGAGAAAGGAGCGCTGTTCGCAGATCTCGGATTACGGCCAAGCGGCAACATCAGCACCAAGGAGACAGAGAATGCGCCTATCAATCGTTATCGCTATGATGGCGTCCTTCTTGATCATTGCTCCAAGCGGCGCCCGGGAAAAACAACCAGCGGATGCAGCGGTTTTAGACCTAGTCCACGCCTTCTCTAACGCCCGCACACAGTTTGATGCGAAGACGCTCGATATGCTGCTCACGACCGATTATGTGGAAGTGTCACCGCGCGGCGAAGTTGATCGGCGACCAGTCGTGCTCAGCTTCTATCTACCCAGCAAGGCAGCCCCCGCCCCGCCGATGACGCTCCAAACGCAAGACGTCCGCCAGTATGGCGATACCGCGATCGTGATCGGCTCGGTGGAATACGCGGTCCCCGGTCCAGGCGGCGCGACGGCCAAGCGGACGGTGCGGGTCACTTATGTCGAGCGGCGAGTAGCAGGTCGCTGGTTGATGGCAGCGACGCAATACACCAGCGTGCAACCGCCCCAACAGGTCGCGCACTGAGAATATCTGGCGATTTACCAGCATTGGTCACAAGGGCGGTGCCGCGCAACGACGTCCGGCGTATTGGAATTGCCAGCCGAACGATTAGTAGAGAATCTTTGATTTCCTGTCGGGCGGTATTAGCGTTGTTGTCGCCATCGCCAGTGCCGCCCGAAGGTGGAGCGTAGCGGAACCGGTGGACAGCGCTGGCGATCGAACAGCTTCCGGCGCGGGTAGGCGAGCAAAGCGAACGGACGGTGTTGTAATGCCGCCGCTAGGCTTCGATCAGCACGCGGGCCTCGGCGAGGCTGTAAAATATCTCGCCACCCACGCAGTTCGTCGCACAACGGCTCGTTGAACGATTTATTGTCGCCCGCCATCAGGCAATCGATCCCCCGGATCGATTGCTGAACTTCGGACGTCCCATGGCGATCCTGGCGCGATATACAGCGTCTACACGCCGAACTAAGCCAGGCACTTCTGGACGGTAGTCGCGATAGCTTCAGGATCATTGTCGCACCTGATGTTGGCAGGCGGCCCGAGCGCAATTAACAGTTCGGCCAGCGCCGCCAGCACGTCTGCATGCTCGCGCTGGCGCGCAACGACGAGTGCCAGACATTCCCGGCTCACCTAATCGATGGTGGTCAGGATGCGCAACTTGCGACAATCGTGCGTACGGCCCTCAACCAAGTCGTACCGCCAGCCGTATCGCCGCCCATGACAAACGTCACCTCCGCGCGCTGACATCCGACAATGCCACATAGCTTCCTAATGAAGGAGAGTCCTCCCAGAAGGAGACGCTCACATGACACATCATTTATCCGCCGTCGCAACACTCAAGTCAGTAACTAAACGGTTAGGCGGCAGGCTGGTTCTCGACGGGTTCGACTTGGCGCTACGCGCTGGCGAAGTTACCGCACTGTTAGGACCCAATGGCGCGGGCAAGACGACGAGCATTGGCCTGCTGACAGGACGCTTGCGGCCAGATGCTGGCGAGGCGCAATTGTTTGGTCTGGACCCCGCACGACCCGCAGCACGGGGGCGGATGGGGGTAATGCTCCAGACCGCCAGCCTTCCCGATGTGATGACGATTGCTGAGATGATCACGCTCCAGTCGGGCTATTACCGCGACCCCCGCCCACTTGCCGAGACGCTTGCCATCGCCGACATCGCCGATCTGGCGACACGCCGCTGTGGCACCTTGTCCGGCGGGCAGGCGCGGCGGGTGCAATATGCAATGGCGATTTGCGGGCGACCCGATCTGCTGGTGCTTGACGAGCCGACGGCGGGCATGGACCGTGCCGCAGCGCGCGGGCTTTGGGCAACGGTGCGGGAAGCGGCAGCCGATGGCGCTGCCGTTCTGCTGACGAGCCATGATCTTGCCGAAGCCGATGCGCTGGCCGACCGTGTGCTCGTCATGGACGCCGGATGGATCGTCGCTGACGATGCACCCGCCGCGCTTCGTGCGCGCGCCGGTGGGTCGGTGATCCGTTGCCGGTCGTCGCTACCGATCATTCGGGTGGCGATGCTGCCAGGGGTGCGTGATGTCAGCGCTGACGGGGCTGAACTGCGGCTCCTTACCAACGACGCGGTCGCGACACTGCGCGCCTTATGCGACGCTGATGCTGGGCTTGCCGATCTGCGCGTTGCTGATGCCGCGCTCGAAGA
>JBBQAU010000171.1:0-5182 GCA_038316685.1 Sphingomonadales bacterium | reverse complement strand
CCCAGCGCCGGGTATGTCAACACCCCTTGCGCTGATCAAGTCCAAGCTAGCAAAATCTGATTGGACTGTGGCACAATGATGGCATGGCCCATGCCCCCCGATCCTTACCCCCGTTAAACCCCGCTTCCCTGGACAGGATGGCGCTGCGTTATGTTGAACGTTTCGCGACGACGCGAGGTAAGCTTACGCGCTATCTTGATAGCAAGATTTGGGAGCGCGGCTGGGACCGAGAAGAGTTGGAGACGAGCCGCCCGGACACCGTGGCGCTTGCGCAACGATTGGCCGATCTGGGTTATATTGATGACCGTGCCTTCGCAGAGGGGCGGGCGACAGCGATGGGACGACGCGGGCTGGGCGCTCGTCGTGTCGCGGGGATGCTGCGTGAAGCCGGGGTTGGAACAGAAGATGCGGCCAGTTTGACGCCCGTTTTGGAGGCGCAGGCGCTTTCCTCGGCTCTGAGCTTTGCCCGCAAGCGACGAATCGGACCTTATGCCGACAGGCTTGGCGATCGCGCCCAGCAGCAAAAGCATCTGGCGGCAATGATTCGCGCCGGGCATGATTTTTCCCTTGCCCGCCAGATTACGGCGATGCTGCCGGGTGATGACGTCGCTCGCTTGGGGGAGGCCTGATTTGTCGGGCGAGCGATTGGCGCTGGCAAAGCGGCCCCGCTTTGGGCAGATGCGCCGTGGCTTTTTGCCGCGAGAGGGCAAGATGAAACGATCAAATGGCACCATCGGCCTGTTAGTGTTCGTTGCTCTTTGCACGCCGCTGGTTGGCTGTAATAAACAGAGTGCGACGACAGCGGTCAAGGCGCGCACAATTGCCGTTGCCATCACCGGTCAAAATGGCAGCCATCGTTTCGAGGTGGAGGTCGCACGGACTGAGGCAGAGCAGGGAAACGGGCTGATGTTCAGAACCGATATCCCCCGAAACGGCGGAATGCTGTTTGCGCCTTATCCCCCCGGCGGCGGACAACCCCGCGAGGCGAATTTTTACATGAAGGACACGCCGACCGCGCTCGACATTATTTTCATTCGGCCGGATCGAACGATCGCCCGGATCGCCGAGAACACAACGCCATTTTCGGAGACGTCGATTGCGTCGGGTGAGCCGGTGAGTTCGGTGCTTGAACTCCGTGGTGGACGCGCGGCTGAGCTGGGCATTGCGGAAGACGACAAAGTCAGCTGGATTGACACTGCGCGTTGAAGCTTGCGAAACGGATTGATGAGGACGCCCCAGCGGGCTAAGCCGCCGCGCATGGGCATTCTTGGATCAATTTTCACCTGGTGGAACGGTGCTACCATCGGCACTGTCCTCGCGCTGCGGAGCAAGCGTCGTGTCGGCCAGGACGGCGTTGGCAACGTCTATTACGAAGGCGGCGTCGATATGAACGGCATCCCCCGCCGCTGGGTTATTTACGAAGGCGCCAACGATGCCAGCCGCGTTCCGCCCGAATGGTTCGGCTGGCTGCATCATCAGATCGACGATTTGCCAACGGTCGCCTTGCCTGCTCCCCGGTCGTGGCAAAAGGAAGCCAGCGCCAATGTAACGGGAAGTCCGGCCGCTTATCGACCATCGGGTGCGCTTGAAAAGGGCGGTCAGCGCGCTGCCGCGACCGGAGATTACGAAGCGTGGATGCCGAGCGAATGAGAAAATGGCTGCTCGCTGGAGCAGCAATCATGCTTGGCGGGTTGGGGATTTGGCTTGGGGTTGCGACGTGGTTCGGCGGCCCATCGCAAAGGGTAAAGCCGCCGGTTGCCTCAAACACAATTCTGGATGAAGCCCAGGGTGCTTCCAACATCGTCACTGTTGATGTCGGGGCTGACCAGTCGGTCTTGGCTGGTTCGACGCCGATGGCACAGCGCGTGGCGGTGATCGGCCTGCTCAACAAGCGCAATGGCGCATCGCGCGATCTGACCTTGAAGCCAGGGGAGGCAATGCGGGTCGGCGATGTCGTCATCCGCCTGCGCGCCTGTGAACAGACCGCGCCGTGGGAGCAGGAGCGCTATACAGGTGCTTTTGTTCAGCTTGATGTCCAGCAGCGCGGTGGCAAATGGTCCCGGGTGTTTTCGGGCTGGCTTTACAAGGAACGTCCAGGCCTGAATGTGGTCCAGCACCCGATTTACGATGTCTGGACCAAAAGCTGCGCAATGAGTTTTCCATCGGGTGGGGCGGAGACCTTGGTCGTGCCGAAGGTCGCCACCCGGTCGAGCGCCCAAAAGTCGCCGAGCGACGCTGACCCCCCGACAGATACCGCACCGGTAGGTGCGCCCAACGCACCTTCGACTGCGCCGGCGACGGCCGACGACAGCAGCCCGAGATAATCGCGCCGGCTGATCTCAACAGCACCCAGCGACCCGAGATGATCTGTCTGAAACTGGCAGTCGAGCAAGTTGAATCCGCCCACCCGCAGCCGCGCCACGAGCCAGGCAAGCGCCACCTTTGAGGCATCGCGTGATCGGCTGACCATGCTCTCTCCAAAAAATGCCTGGCCCAGCGCAAGCCCGTATAGCCCACCAACCAGCCGGTCGTCGTCCCAGCATTCAATCGAATGGGCAAATCCGAGGCCATGGAGATCGCCGAAAACGCGTTCGATGCTGCGATTAATCCAGGTATGGGGGCGATCAGCCGCCGCATCCGCGCAAAGCTCAATAATCTCCTGGAACGCAGTGTCGGCGGTCACGCGATAGCGATCGGCCCGAATCGTTTTGCGCAGCGAATGCGAGAGATTGAAGCCTTCGAGCGGCAAAATGGCCCGGCGCTTTGGCTCAACCCAATAAACGCCGGGTGCCTCACGATCATCTGCCATCGGGAACACGCCAATCGCATAGGCCCCCAATACCATCTTGGCATCAAGCCACTGGATTGGCGGACCCGCCTTCAGCGTTTGCCTCCGCTTTCGGCCAACCGAAGTTCAATCGCTTGCCAAAGCGTGGCAAAGCATTGGCCAGCCGGGGTCCGAGCCGCAAAGCTGCCAACGGGCGCGCGCCGCACAGTCATCGTTTCGACGACACTCGCCATCGGCACGACGGGCCAGTCAGGGTGGCGCATCAGCGCATCAGCGTGAAGCTTGCGGCGTCTATCGACCATTGAGTGGACTGGCATCAGCTGGGCCCGCGCGCCAAGCTGTGCAGTCACTTCGGCAAAGGCGCGTTCCGACAGGGGGGAGGGGATGACGGGTACCACAATCAAGTCTGCGGCCCGCATCACCTGATCGCTGGTTTCTGTCAGCCCCGGGGGGCAATCGAGGATCACGCGATCATAATTTTTTCCTGCAGAGGCAAGTAACTTAGTCAGCAGCTTCTTCTTGTCGAGTTCGTGAAACAACAGATCAAGTCCGCGCAACGATGTATCCGCGCCAATCAGGTCAAGCCGTTCAAACGCTGTCTTGCGGACCAGCTTTTCCGGATCAACATCCTTAGTGAAAATCGCCTGGGCCTGATCCTTGGTCTTGCGCTCAGTTAACAAGAACGTGCTCGCGGCTTGGGGATCAAGGTCCCATAGCAACGTCCTGCGCGCCGACAACATCGCGGCACACCAGGCAAGATTGACCGCTAGGGTGGTTTTTCCAACTCCGCCCTTCAGGTTATACACTGCAATCGTTGCCACGGCGTTTGAGCCCCTTTTTGATCGTTCTTTATCGTGCCGTAGCCAATGAGGCGAAGCAAGGGGCACGGGCATCAACAAAAAAGGACCAACGAATTGCTTCGTCAGCCCTTAATTTCGTTCTTTAATGGAATTAATCAGGTCTTGCAGGTCTGGCTGCCTTTGCCGGGTTGGGCGAGCGTGATCGCCTTGGGCGTTCCCGTCATCGAATAGCCATCCGCCGTTAGCGGATCGCCCGCCTTTTCGGTTGTCAGCATGATTGCCGTCCCGTCCTTCGTGGTCTTCAGCAGCGCCTGCTTATCGCCCGAAAAGAAGTCGACATAAACGAGGCTGTGATCCTTGCAGCGGAAAGTGACCGACGCCTTCATCGCGGGCGGCAATACAACTGGTGTGCTGTTGGCGAGTTCCTCTGCCTGCGGGTCCGGCGCAGTGCCCGTCACAGTCTCAGTTTTGTTATCACATGCAGCGAGCGGGAAGGCCAGCAAGGCAGCGGCGGCGAGGGGGAGGAGTTTGTTTTTCATAACGTATCAAAGCTTCGCGCACGCAATAAGTTTCGTCAAGGGGCGATCAAAACCGAAATGAAATTGTTTTTGCACTGCAATAAAATTGTTATTTTTCACGGACCGCTGGGGAGGGGGTCATTCATGGAACTCGCTGGCTTCAGGGATGCGGCCAAAGGCGATCTTGGTGCCGACATGATCGTTGCGACTGCCATCAAGCGCGCCGACCGAAACGGCGTTGCGGCCGAACCGTTCGTTGATCTGGTCCATCGCACGACTGAGCGCGGTGCCGCGACTTTCCCTCGCCAGTGGGTCATCGGGATCGAGATGGGCGAACAGACTGTGCTGCTCGGCTTCACGCGGCTCGATTTCGCTCAGCGTGACGCCGATCATGCGGATTTGAAACCCCATCGACCGTTTTCGCCCTGCCTCCGCCAAACGGGGAAAGAGCGAATCAAGCGCAGCCAGCAACTGAAAACTGTCTTCGGTCGCGGGCAGCTTGATCGATTCCCGCCAAGTTGATTTGTCGTCTTCAAAGCGGGCGTGGAGCATCAGCAGGCGGCAGCGATACCCCTTGCGGCGCAATCGACTTGCGGCTTTCAGGACGAGCCGCCGCGCGGTCAGCCGGACGGGCTCAAGCCCACGCTTGCCAGGTGACAGGACATGGCTGTGCCCAATTGTCCGGCTTTGCGTCGCCTTTTCGGGGAGATCAACGCCGTGCAGTAGATACCACAGCCGGTCGCCATTGGTGCCGCCCCACGCATTACCAGCATCGCGCGGCCGCCGCTCACACAGTTGACGGATATCGTTGATCCCGTCCTGCGCCAGTCGCTTTTCCATCTTTGCGCCGATCCCGGCGATATCACGCAGCCGCAACCCATAAAGCCTGTGCGGCAGCGTCTCAGCTGGCAGAATCACGAGCCCATCAGGTTTTTGCATGTCTGACGCGAGTTTGGCGAGCAGGCGGTTCGGGGCGATGCCGACCGAACTGGTCAGGCAAGTGCCGACCTGCGCGCGGATGCCGGCCTTGATCCGTTTGGCGAGCGCGGTCGCTGCCTCGGCATTGTTCTCATTGT
>JBBQAU010000170.1:0-5242 GCA_038316685.1 Sphingomonadales bacterium | reverse complement strand
GGCCTTGCCGCGTTCATGAGCGTTGCGATGGCCACAATCGTCGTTGTGGTCGGGGCGTTGTTGATCGCGGGGCTGCTGGCCTGGGTTGCGATCGGTCGACTCAGCAAGGCAACCAAAATCACTACATCCCCCAATGAGGTTTTGGAACCGTGAGTGAACCGACCGAGTTGGCCCTCGCTGAGCGCGAGGCAAAGGTAGCGCGCGAAACGCTAGCCGGGACGCTGGCAACGCTCCAGACGCGGCTTCAGCCTCGCGCCCTCCTCCATGAGGCGGCATTTCAACTCCGCGACACAGGGGTGCGTCTTGCGCAAAAGGGCCTTGCCACCGCTAACCAACACCCGGGGCGCGTTGCGCTCATCGTAGCAGGGCTGACTGCAATCCTCCTCGCGCCCCTTCTCAAGCGGCTGATTAATAGGCGCAAGCCCAAAAAATCAACACTGCCCGACACTCTGCCGAAATCAACCGCCACGCACGAAAGGTAAATACCATGTCTGACAGCTCAACCCCCAAGCCGGCCGCAGCCAGGATGACAGATACAGCCCGCGATAAGGTTCGTGACACCGCCGCGCAGGCTGCCCGGCGCACTGCCGACAGCATTGAAGGCAACCCCTTATCGATCCTCGTCGGGGGAATAGCCTTTGGTGTCCTCGCAGGCTCACTTCTGCCGCGCACGGAACGCGAAACCGAATTGCTGGGGCCGGTTGGCAAGAAGCTAGCGGAGGGTGCTGGGGCGGCTGCCCGAGCCGCGCGTGATGTTGGCAAGGTCGAACTGGTGAATGCCGGGATCAGCAGCACATCGGCGCGAGAGCAAATCCAAAAACTTGCCGATAACCTAGTCGGCGTCGTCAAGGCGGCAGGCGACGCCGCAGCAAAAGCAGCAAAACCTGAAAAGTAACCGCCTTTCCCGAAAACCATTCTAAGGCTAGGGATGCGTTTTATGCAGGATAACGGGCGATATGGGCAAACTTCATCTCGTTTTCGGAGGACATGTCAGCGATCCGCAAACGCTTGATTTCAACGATCTGGCCTCAATCGATATCGTCGGGCTATTCCCGGACTATCAGAGTGCCGAAAAAGCGTGGCGGGCGGCTGCGCAACGCACGGTCGATGATGCTGCGATGAAATACGTTGTAGTGCATTTGCACCGGCTGCTCGAGCCCGGTTTGATTGCGCCAGCCTCCAGCGACGGTTAAAACTTTCAGGCAGTCCGGTATCGCCACAATAGCAACGGTCTTGCCAGAGCCAAACCGACGATGAAGCCGCCGATATGCGCCCCAATCGCAATAGCCTGCCCACCACCAAGCATCACAAAACCAACCAGCGACTGGATGCCAATCCACGCCGCTGCCAGCCAGACGACGCGGACGACACGGGAGGGAAATGGCCCGATCGACGGCACGGGCTGTTCGGCAAACAGCATCGCATAGGCAGCAATGAAGGCAGAGGCCGCGCCACTCGCCCCGATCATCGGCGCAACACCCTGTGGATCGAGCGCCCACTGCCCCGCTGCTGCGCCATACGCACCAACAAGGTAGAGAAACGCCAAGGGTGCCGACCCAATGGCGCGTTCCAGCATCCGCCCGCAATAAATCAGCATCACCAAATTTAACGCGAGGTGCAGAAAACCGCCATGCACCAGCGTTGCCGATAGCGGTGTGATCCACACCGGAAGCATTAAAATACCGTCTGGCGATCCAATCATTTCCGTCACGGTTGCCGGAATAAACCCGGCAGCCACCGCCCCAAGCCCCTCGTTACCCGTCAGGCTCAAAATCGCCGAGACAGCGATCGTTATGCCCGCAATCAGCGTGGTTGCTGGCAGTTCCTGAAGCGCTGATTGGCTCAGATGAATTCCACCTTCGACACGACATAATAACGATCGCCAGATGGCACCGTCACCTCAATCTCGTCATCGGCCTTGCGACCAATCAGGGCACGGCCCAGCGGCGAATTATAAGAAATACGCCCGACATTGGCGTCCGCCTCGGTCTGGCCGACAATTTGATAGCGGATCGGCTTGTCATCCTCGTCGAGCAGGGTGACGGTTGCACCAAACACGACCTTCTCCCCCGACATTTCTTTGGGGTCGATGATCTGAGCGCGACTGAGCTTGTCCTCAATATCGCTAATTGAAGCCTCAATCTGGCCCTGACGTTCCTTTGCAGCATGATATTCTGCATTTTCCGAAAGATCGCCGTGCGCGCGCGCCTCTTCGATCGCATCGACGATCAAGGGGCGTTCCGCCTTTAGCCGCTTCAGTTCCGAGGAGAGCTTTGCATAGCCTTCTGCGAGCATCGGCATTTTCTCGACCGTCGCCATCCCTTAAGTCCTTCGTAAAAAACAAATACCAAGCCGACTCAACGGAGTCGCCTGCCCGCATTCAGCAATTGGGGGGTCAATTATGCGAGGAAGAATAATAGGATTGCAAGGGCCGCACTTCAAGGCTTTGTGTCGCAAGTGCAGCAATCGCCTTTGCCGCTTCAACGCTGGCGGGTGCGGTCGTGAAATAGGGCACCTTCTGCATGAGCGCACACTGACGGATCGGCTGCGAGTCGCGGAGCGATTGCCAGCCTTCGGTGGTGTTAAAAATCATTGCGATACCGCCATCCTTGATGCGGTCAACGATATGCGGGCGCCCTTGCGCCACCTTGTTGATGCGCTCGACCGGCACACCCTCCGCAGAAAGAAAGGCCGCCGTTCCGGTGGTCGCAACAAGCGTAAAACCCTGTTCGACCAGCAAACGTGCGGCGGGCAGGATGACTGGCTTGTCGCTATCCTTTACGCTCACAAACACGGCACCTTGTTTGGGAAACACAGTGCCCGCGCCGAGTTCTGCCTTGGCAAAGGCGAGGGTAAAATCGGGATCAATCCCCATCACTTCACCTGTGCTCTTCATTTCTGGTGAGAGGACGGGATCGACACCGGGGAACCGCGCAAACGGAAAAACCGCTTCTTTGACGGCAAAATAATCGATGTGGCGATTGATCTTGGGAAGGTCAGTCAGCTTTTCGCCTGCCATGACCCGCGCCGCAAGCTTTGCAATGGGCGCGCCGATTGCCTTGGCAACGAAGGGCACCGTGCGGCTTGCACGGGGATTGACCTCAATGAGATAGACAAGGCCCTCCTTCACCGCGAACTGGATATTCATTAATCCCTTGACGGATAGCGCAAAGGCAAGCGCCGTCGTCTGACGTTCAATTTCTGAAATAATCTCAGCAGACAGGCTATAGGGCGGGATCGAGCAGGCGCTGTCGCCGGAGTGAACACCCGCCTCCTCAATGTGTTGCAGGACGCCCGCGACGGTCACATCGACACCGTCGCAGATCGCATCAACATCCACCTCAATCGCGTCGCGCAGATATTGATCGATCAATACTGGAGAGTCGCCCGAAACAAGGACCGCCGTCTGGATATAATGATCGAGTTGTTCTGGCCCGTCGACAATCTCCATTGCGCGGCCACCCAGCACGTAAGAAGGCCGCATCAGCACCGGATAGCCAATCCGCGCCGCCACCGCGATTGCCTCATCCCGGCTGCGGGCAATGCCATTGGCGGGCTGCAGCAAGCCCAGCTTGGTGATCAGTGCCGCGAAACGTTCGCGATCCTCAGCGAGATCAATCGCGTCTGGCGTCGTGCCGAGGATGGGGATGCCCGCTGCCTCAAGCGCCTTGGCAAGGTTGAGCGGCGTCTGTCCGCCAAATTGCACGATGACGCCAACAAGCGTCCCGTTTTGCTGCTCGACATGCAGAATTTCCAGCACGTCTTCGGCCGTCAATGGCTCGAAATAGAGCCGGTCCGACGTATCATAATCGGTGCTGACTGTTTCCGGATTACAATTGACCATGATCGTTTCATAGCCCGCATCCGCCAGCGCAAAGCAGGCGTGGCAGCAGCAATAATCAAATTCGATCCCCTGCCCGATCCGGTTCGGCCCGCCGCCAAGTATGACGATCTTTTTGGCGCCGGTCGGCTCGCTCTCGCACTCGGGTGCGCCAAAGCTTGGTGCCTCGTAGGTCGAATACATATAGGGGGTTTTGGCGTTGAATTCCGCAGCGCAGGTGTCAATGCGCTTGAAGACGGGGCGCACGCCGAGGCGGTGGCGCAGCGCGCGGACTTCCATTTCGGTCACACCGCCTGTCATCGCGACGACGGCCTCATGGATCAGCCCGCCTGCCCGCGCGATGCTGCGTTCACTGCCCGCGCGCAAATTGGCTGACTTCAGCGCGAGCCAGGCAAGGCGTTTGTCGGAGAAACCCATCGATTTAAGCTGTCGCATGCCTTGCGTATCGCGCGGCAGGCCAGATGTGGCGACCTGATTTTCCGCCGCGACAATCTCTTCCACGCGCTCAAGAAACCATGGATCGTAAAAAGTGATCGCGTGAATTTCGGCAACGGTAAAACCCTCGCGCAAAGCTTGTGCCGCGACCAGCAGCCGGTCTGGCGTCGGGCGGGCAAGTGCTGCTTCGATATCGCCACGCGACGCACCCACCAGTTCATCGACCTGGTTGAAGCCTGACAGGCCCGTCTCCAGCCCGCGCAGGGCCTTTTGCATGCTCTCATGAATATTGCGGCCAATTGCCATTACTTCACCGACCGATTTCATCGCGGTTGACAGCAGCGGCTCGGCACCCTTGAACTTTTCAAAGGCAAAGCGCGGGATTTTGGTGACGACATAATCGATCGTTGGCTCAAACGCGGCGGGGGTCGCGCCGGTGATGTCGTTCATGATCTCGTCAAGCGTATAACCAACCGCCAGCTTCGCTGCGACTTTGGCTATTGGAAATCCCGTTGCCTTTGACGCGAGCGCAGACGACCGCGACACGCGCGGGTTCATCTCGATCACGATCAGGCGGCCATCGGCGGGGTTGACCGCGAACTGCACATTGGATCCACCCGTCTCGACGCCGATTTCGCGCAGGCAAGCGATGCTTGCGTTGCGCATGATCTGATATTCCTTATCGGTCAGCGTCAACGCGGGTGCGACGGTGATGCTGTCCCCGGTATGCACGCCCATCGGATCAATATTTTCAATCGAGCAGATGATGATGGCGTTGTCATTGCGGTCGCGGACGACCTCCATCTCATATTCTTTCCAGCCGAGCAGCGATTCCTCGATCAGCACCTCGGTCGTCGGTGATGCGTCAAGGCCGCCACGCACGATCTGCTCGAACTCGGAGCGGTTATAGGCAATGCCGCCGCCCGTCCCGCCCATCGTGAACGAGGGGCGAATGACAGAAGGCAG
>JBBQAU010000169.1:0-5271 GCA_038316685.1 Sphingomonadales bacterium | reverse complement strand
AAGGTCGGCTGGGAGGGCTATCGGCTGGCGGTTGGCGTCAAGGCGGACCGGGAGCGTTATTCCGCCCGCGAAATCGCCCAGGTCGATCTCGACGTGAAGCGGCCTGACGGTAAGCCTGCCGCCACCGCAGACGTCGCCTTTGTGGCGGTTGATCAGGCGCTGCTGCAACTCGCCCCCAATCCCAGCTGGGATGTGCTGGGCGCGATGATGGGGGAACGGACGCTCTCTGTGCTCACCTCCACCGCGCAGACGCAGGTGGTCGGCAAGCGCCATTATGGCAAAAAGGCGGTCGAGGCGGGCGGTGGTGGTGGTGAAGGCGATGCATCGGGCCTCAATCGTGAGAACTTCCAGCCGGTGCTGCTCTGGAAGGGGAAGGTGGCGCTTGACCAAAACGGGCATGCGCGCGTGCCTGTGCCGTTGTCCGATGCGCTCACCGCGTTCAAACTGGTCGCGATCGCCAGCGACGGCACGCAGTTATTCGGTAGCGGCGAAACCAATATCCGTTCGGCGCAAGACCTGAGCATTTTTGCTGGTATCCCGCCACTGGTCAGGACTGGCGACAATTTTGGCGCGGTTTTTACGCTGCGCAACGGGTCGGACAAGCCGATGACGGTGACCGCAACGGTTGATCTGCTGCCAAGGATTGCCACGGGCAAGCCGCTGACGGTGACGATCCCGGCCGGTGGTGCCGCGCCCGTCGTCTGGAACTTGACTGCCCGAGAGGGCATGGAAAGTCTGCGCTGGCAGGTTTCAGCCAAGAGCGCTGACGGCAAGGCAAAGGACCTGATTACCGTCAGCCAACAGGTTGCGCCTGCCGTGCCGATTGAAGTTTGGGCAGCAACGCTTGCGCGCGTCGGTGCGGATAGCCTGGTGCCGATCACCGCACCTGCGGGTGCTTTGCCGGGTCGCGGTGCTGTTGAGATACGCCTGACCGATACACTGGCACCCCCGCTCGACGGGGTGCGCGCTTACATGACCGCTTACCCCTATAATTGCTTTGAACAACGGTTATCGCGGATCGTCGCGAATGGCGATTTGGCAGCGTGGACCGCACTGGCGGGGGAAATCCCAACCTTTCAGGCAAGCGACGGGTTGCTGCGCTATTGGCCATCGGACAGCATGGACGGATCAGAAGCGCTCACCGCCTATGTTCTCGCGATCACCGCCGATGCAGGCCTGCCCATCCCCGATGCATCGCGCGCACGGATGATCGACGGGTTAAAGGCGGTCATCGATGGTCGCGTTCGGCATGAAAGCTACGGCGATGTCCGCTTGCAACGTGTCGCAGCGCTCGCTGCTTTGGCCCGTGCCGGCGCGGCAACGCCCGCTATGCTCGGCCAGATCGGGATGACGCCTGCTGAAATGCCCACCGCACAACTCGCCGATTATCTCGTTGCGCTCGACAAGATCCCGGGGCTGACCAATGCTCCGGCCCTTCGGGTAACAGCAGAAGCAGCCCTGCGAACGCGGCTTGTCTATGAAGGCACTCGGCTGGACATTAGCGACCAGAATAACGCCGCATGGTGGCTGATGTCGTCGGGCGATGAGGCTGCCATCAAGGCGCTGTTCGCAGCGCTTGGCCGACCGGGCTGGCAGGATGAGGCCGCGCGGATGATGGTGGGGGCAGCGATGCGTCAATCGCGCGGTCATTGGGATACGACCACCGCCAATGCGTGGGGCGCGGTCACGGCGCGCAAATTTGCAAGCCTGTATCCAGCCACCGCGATTACCGGGACAACCACCGCGTCGCTTGGCGCGCAAAAACTGACGCGCGGGTGGCCTTTGGCTGAACCCTCAAGGTTCCTGACCTTCAAGCTGCCGGGCGCGCTGACGCCGTTGCGGCTTGGTCAGTCTAACGGGGCGGGTCCATGGGCGCTTGTGTCGGTTTTGGCAGCCGTGCCGCTCTCACAACCGCTCTATGCCGGGTATCGGATGACGCGAACGGTCAGCGTCGTTCAGGCGCGAACGCCCGGCGTCTATACGCGCGGCGATGTGATCAAGGTCACGATCACGGTTGATGCCTCGGCCGAGCGCAATTGGGTTGTTGTCAGCGATCCCGTCCCGGCGGGGGCGACGATCCTGGGCGATCAGGGCGGGCAATCAACGCTCCTCGATCAAGTCGGGATGGGATCAGGTGTCCAGCCAAGCTATGTTGAACGTGGCGGGGCGACGTGGCGGGGCTATTTCGCCTGGGTGCCACGCGGCAGCTTTACGGTGAGTTATAGCGTCAGGCTGAACAGCGCGGGCAAGTTCAACCTGCCGCCGTCACGGGTTGAGGCAATGTATTCTCCCGCGATCCGCGCCGCCCTGCCTAATGCCCCGGTGACGGTCCAACCGAAGTAACGTGACCTCGCGACGCTTTAACCGGCTTCACGCCATTCTTGCGACACTGGGCCTGCTGATTGCGGGCCTCGCGGTGCTTGACTATGCGACCCGCCCGCCGCCTTTGCCTGATTATGGCCAAGTCCGTCGGCAATGGGCGCCATCAGAGGCGTGGCTATATGATCGACACGGCCAGCTGATCGACAGCTCGCGTGTTAACTTCGCGGCGCGGCGGCTTGCCTGGACGCCGATCAATAAGGTCGCACCCGTGACGCGGGACACTCTGCTTGAGGCCGAAGACAAGCGCTTTTACGCGCATGGTGGCGTTGATTTTCTTGCGCTTATAGGGGCCGTGAGAGATCGGATCGCAGGCCAAAATGCGCGCGGCGCGAGCACCGTGACGATGCAGGTTGCGGGATTTCTTGCCCCCGACCTTGCGGTGCCTGGCAGCCGGGGCTTTCGCGACAAGTTGCGTCAAATTCGCGCGGCTTGGGCGCTGGAGCGCAGTTGGGGCAAGGAACAGATTTTTGAGGGCTATCTCAATCTGGCGGGGTTTCGCGGCGAGGCGCAGGGCATTGGCGCGGCCGCGCTCGGATTGTTCGGCAAGACGCCCGAGGCGCTTTCGCGCGATGATTCGCTGCTGCTTGCGGCGTTGTTGCCGGAACCGCAGGCAAGCCCGACGCTTGTCGGTCGGCGAGCCTGCGCGCTTGCCCGGATACGTAGCAATTCAGAAAAGTGCCAGCGTTTCGAAGTGCAGGCCTGGTCGATGCTCGGCGCGGCTCATAGTCTGGCGCTTGACCCCGGACTCGCACCGCATCTGTCGTCGCGGTTGCTCACCAAACCAGGCCTGAAACTGACGACCACGCTTGATGCACGCCTGCAGCGCATGGTGATCCAATCGCTGACGCGGCAGTTGAAGGGATTGGGTGCAGCGCGCGCGCGCGACGGTGCCGTCATCGTGGTGGATAATGCGACGGGCGATATACTTGCTTATGTTGGCGGCGTTGGCGGCGCATCAACGGCGGCCTCGGTCGATGGAGCAGCAAGTTACCGTCAAGCTGGATCGACCCTCAAGCCTTTCCTGTATGCCGAGGCCATTGAGAAAGGCTATCTAACCGCCGCGTCGATCCTCGACGACTCCCCCGTTCAGCTCGATACCGCGTCCGGCCTGTATGTGCCGCAAAATTACGACCGGGCATTCAAGGGGCCGGTGTCCGCCCGCAGCGCCCTTGGTGGATCGCTCAATGTGCCGGCCGTGAGGACGTTATTGCTTGTCGGCGTGGAACCCTTTCGGGATCGGCTTTGGGATACCGGGTATCGCGGGCTGACCGAAGACGGCCAGCATTATGGCTTTTCGCTCGCGCTGGGTTCCGCCGAGGTCACACTGCTGGAGCAGGTCGCAGCCTATCGATCGCTCGCGCGGGGTGGCGCATGGTCGCCGCTGCGGATTACCAGCGATGCGCAGGTCGCCGCGCCGAAACCCGTCACCACACCGCAGGCGGCCTGGATTGTGGCCGACATTATGGCTGACCCCAACGCCCGGATCGCGACCTTTGGTCTGGACAATGCGCTCCGACTGCCCTTTTGGGCCGCAGTGAAGACCGGCACGTCAAAGGCACTCCGCGATAACTGGTGCATCGGATTTTCAAATCGCTTCACGGTGGGGGTATGGATCGGCAATCTGGAGGGCGATCCGATGCGCGCCGTTTCCGGCACAAGCGGCGCCGCACCGGTTTGGCGCGACGTGATGCTCGCGCTGCACGGTAATGGTCCCGGAAAGGCGCCCAACCGCCCAACCGGCGTTGAGGCAAAACCGATTAAGTTTGCCGGTGGCCTTGAACAGCCACGACAGGAATATTTTCTTGCCGGGACGAGCCAGGCAAATCTTGTCGGCGCGCCCGAAACCGCGCGTCGACCGCATATCACCAATCCCGTTTCCGGAAGCGTTTATGCGCTTGATCCCGATATTCCCATCGCGCGCCAGCGGTTGGCCATTGGCGTATCGGGTAAGGTCGTGGCACATCGTATCCTGCTTGATGCGCAGGATCTGGGGTCAGCAGATTCACATCCACTGGTGCTTGCAGCGCCCGGCCGCCACCGCCTGCGCCTAATCGACGCAAGCGGGGCAGTGGTTGATGAGGTCATTTTCACAATGCGATAAGTGTCGTCACCAGAAGAAACCGCGATAGACATTCACGACGAACCCGCGGCGGGTATCGACCAGGAGCACGTCATCATAATGGCGGACCCAACGTTGAAAGCGTGCCGCCTGTGGCAGGCGATAGCGCCACGGATCAGCGATAAAATAACGCTGCCCCCAATAGGCCTGTCCGATTCGCGCACCGGGCCGGAAATTGGAGTAAGCAAATGGTGCCCGCCAAGAACCCCGCGCATATACATTGCGGTTGTCGTTGCGGTAGCCGCGCCAGTCATTCGCACCCCAGCGCTGATCACGCGCAAAGCGGCTGTCGCGCAAATCGCCGCGTGCATCCCTCACGTCGCGCTGTTCGCGGCGGATGTCACGCCTGTCTCCCTCGCGATGGGCGCGATTAAGGTCACGTTGTTCTTCGCGAAGATCGCGCTGATCTTGCCGCACGTCGCGTTGCGACTGTGCCTGTGCGAGAGTTGGCAGGGTAAGCAACGCTACCAGGCCAAGCGTCAGAAATTTACGCATGTTGTTTCTCCATTCGTATCAGGTTGTGCAACTCCCGAAGGCCGCTAGTGGCCGAGCCGCGCTGAACGATGGAGGAATGCTTTAGTCAGATCCCCGAAAGGAACGCGCGGGGCTGATCAGGGGCGACCGCCGCCACCGCCGCCACCACCGCCGCCCGGTCCGCCGCCGCCCGGTCCGCCGCCGCCGCCCGCACCAACCGCACCGATGTTGCCGAACAGGTCATCAAACAGGCTGCGATTGCGCCCGAGTGTCGGCGTCGATTTGCGAAATGGTCG
>JBBQAU010000168.1:0-5299 GCA_038316685.1 Sphingomonadales bacterium | reverse complement strand
GGGGTGCCGGGCGTCGTCGTGCGGCTGGGAAAAGCGTTCAGCTTTGCGACGGCGGGCGACGGCGCAACGCTGACCTGTGGGGGTGGCACCTCGGGCATCCTTGTGTCATCGACCGCGCGTGACGCGCGGGTCGCGGGCCTTGAATTTTTGCGCAGTATCCCAGGCACAGTGGGCGGGTTTGTGCGGATGAATGGCGGGGCTTATGGCCGCGAAACCGCTGATGTTTTGCAGTCCTGTGTCGTTGTGATGCGGGACGGTATCGTGGTGCCGATGACCATTCAAATGCTTGGATATCGCTATCGGCACTCCAGCCTGCCGACTGGCGCGATCGTGGTTGAAGCAACCTTTGTTGGCACTCCCGGCGATCCCGTCGCAATTCAGACCGAGATGGTGCGGATCGCGAACGCGCGGGAGGAATCGCAGCCATTGCGCTCACGCACGGGCGGCTCAACCTTCAAGAACCCGGAGGGCCACAAGGCCTGGGCATTGATCGATGCCGCCGGCTGTCGCGGGCTGCAACGCGGCGATGCGCAGGTCAGTGAGAAGCATTGCAATTTCTTGCTCAACCTCGGCTCGGCCACCAGTGCTGACATTGAGGCGCTGGGCGAAGAAGTGCGCGCCTGTGTGGTCGCGCATTCAGGCGTGACGCTCGAATGGGAAATCCAGCGCGTCGGGAATTTGGCGTGAGCGCAAAACTGCATGTTGTCGTCTTGATGGGGGGCTGGTCAGCCGAGCGCGAAGTCTCGTTGATGTCAGGCAAGGGGATTGTGACCGCGCTGGAATCGCTTGGCCACCGCGTCACCGCCATCGATATGGATCGACAAGTCGCGCAGCGACTGGCCGAGGCCAAGCCCGATGTGGTGTTCAACGCTTTGCACGGCACACCTGGCGAAGACGGATCAGTGCAGGGAATGCTGGACTTGATGGGGTTAAAATACACCCATTCGGGCCTCGCAACCTCGGTGATCGCGATTGACAAGCAACTCACCAAATTGCTGCTGGTGCCCAATGGCATCCCGATGCCGGGCGGACGGATTGTCCCTAGCGCGTCGCTGTTTCAGGGCGATCCGCTGAAGCGGCCTTATGTCTTGAAACCTGTCAATGAGGGTTCGTCCGTCGGCATCGCCATCGTCACCGAGGAGGGTAATTATGGCAATCCGATTGGGCGCGCTGTAGCGGGCCCCTGGCAGCAATTCGATGAGCTGCTCGCCGAACCCTATATCCGTGGCCGTGAATTGACGACTGCGGTGCTGGGCGGCGAGGCACTCGGCGTGACAGAATTAAAGCCCAAAAGCGGCTTTTATGATTATGATGCGAAATATACCGAAGGGCTGACCGATCATGTCTTTCCCGCAGACATCCCGGACGAGATCACCCAGGCCTGTATGACCATCGCGCGCGATGCGCACCGGCTGCTTGGCTGCCGTGGGACGTCGCGCGCAGACTTTCGCTGGGATGATGAACAGGGATTGGAAGGCTTGTTTCTGCTTGAGGTCAACACCCAACCCGGCATGACATCTTTAAGCCTGGTGCCAGAACAGGCCCGGCATCGCGGCATCAGCTATACAGATTTGGTCCAGCGGATCGTGGAGGATGCCCTGTGAAACGAGGAATCAAGCGCGAGACCCCGGCCCGTCGCCCCGTGCAGCCGCACCGGGCAGGACGAAAGGTCCACAAGACGTCAAATATTGATCGCATGCTCGCGCGGCTGCCGTTTAGCGAAGCAGCGCTGCGCCGGGCGACGACCTATAGTATCTTGGGCGTAATTGGGGCCGCATTGATCGGTTTGGCGACGGTGTTCGGCGTGCCGCAGGCGGCAGCATTCGCGATGGCTGAACAGATCGGAAAGGCTGGTTTCCGGGTTGAATCGATCGAGATTACCGGCGCGCGACGCATGAACGCAATGACGGTTTATGCAGTAGTGCTGGAGCAACAATCCCGCGCGATGCCGTTGGTTGACCTTGGAGCGGTTCGCCAGAAGCTGCTTAAATATGGCTGGATTGCCGACGCGCAAGTCTCGCGCCGTTTGCCCAACAGACTAGTCATCAACATCATCGAGCGCGCACCGGCAGCGATCTGGCAAAACCAGGGCCAGCTGACCTTGATCGACGCAAACGGCGTGCTGCTTGAACCTGTATCGGCGGACGCGATGCCGGATTTGCCGCTGGTGATTGGGCAGGGGGCCAATGTCCAGGCACCGGCCTATCGCGCGCTGCTGGATGCAGCGCCTGCGCTTCGCCCGCATGTGAAGGCCGCGACCTGGGTCGGCAACCGGCGTTGGAACTTGATGTTTCACACCGGCGAAACCTTGGTCTTGCCCGAGGAATCGGCCGAGCGCGCGCTGGTAAAATTCGCTGAGATCGATGGCGCACAGCCGCTGCTTGGCAAGGGGTGGCTAAGGTTTGATATGCGCGATCCAAAGCGTCTGGTGGTGCGTAAGCCGGGTGCTGCATCAGAACGCACAATGATCGAGCGGCCAAGCGCGGCACCGGTGATGATGACGACAACAACAAGTTACGGCAGGGAAGGCTGATACATTGGCAAAAGCGGCACCAGAAGGATTGATCACGGCACTCGATATCGGCTCGTCGAAGGTCTCAGCGATGATTGCGCAAAAGGCGGATGGTGGCGAGCTTGTCGTGCTCGGAACGGGCCAGCGCGAAAGCCGGGGTGTGCGGCGCGGTTATATCGCCGATATGGCCGCAACCGAGGCAGCGGTGCGAGAGGCGGTTGAGCAGGCGGAGCGGATCGCCGGACTGAATATCGAAAATGTCTGGGTCAGTTTTTCAGCGGGCGGGCTGGTTTCCGACGTCGCATCGGTTGAGGTGGAATTGGGTGGGCACCGGGTTGAGCAGGCCGATATTGACGAACTTTTGCACGCGGGTCGGGAGTCAATCGATCCCGCCGGACGGATGGTGCTACACGCGCAACCCACACTCTACACGCTCGACGGGCTGACGGGCGTCAAGAAGCCGTTGGGGCTGCACGCCGACCGGCTTGGCGTGCATATCCATGTTGTCGCGGCAGACGGATCGCCCGTGCGCAACCTCGATCTGTGTGTGCGGTCAGCGCATCTCGAAGTGAAATCGATTATTGCCGCCCCCGTTGCGACGGGGCTTGCCTGCCTGTCTGATGAAGAGCGCGAACTGGGCGTGGCGCTCGTAGAATTGGGCGCCGGCATTACAAATGTGTCACTTTTTGCCGGCGGGATGCTGGTTGGCCTGACTTCCATCCCGATAGGGGCCGCCGATATCACTGACGATATCGCCAGCGCCTTTGGGACGCGGCGGACACAGGCGGAGCGGATGAAATGTTTTTACGGATCAGCCAACGCATCGCCGCGCGACAATCATGAGATGATTGATGTCGCGCCGATTTCTTCGGAAGACGATGCGACCGAGGGCAGCCGGATTACCAAGGCGCAGTTGATTGCCGTTATCCGTCAACGGCTCGATTTGTTGATGATTGAGGTTCAGCGTGCCTTGACCGATCTTGGTTTTGATGGACCGATTGGTCGTCAAGTGGTGCTGACGGGTGGCGGTGCAGAATTGAAGGGGATTGCAGATTATGTCCAGGCTGCCCTTGGGCGGTCGGTTCGGGTCGGGCGTCCCCGCGGGCTGACGGCGCTGCCCGAGGCGCATAGCGGCCCGGCTTTTGCGACGCTGGCAGGGCTGGCCCATTATGCGGCGTCCGATCCGGTTGATCTCCGCGCGGTCGCACCCAGCCATCAACTGGTGCACCGGCCCAGGAGTTTTGGCGTAATTGTGCGCTGGCTCCGTGCCTTTCGGACAAATTTTTAAAGAATTGCTACACCAGCGCGCGATTGGGGCTAGAGTCGCCGCAGTCGATGGTGCAAACAAAACAGGAATTGTCCTTGTGCAGGGACCTGAGGCGGAGAACGGGCGATGAGTATCGAATTTCTTCCACCCGAAGTTGACGAATTAACACCCCGTATCGCGGTAATCGGCGTAGGTGGCGCTGGTGGCAACGCGGTTGCGAACATGATCCGCGCGGACGTGAAGGGCGTCGATTTCCTGGTCGCTAATACCGACGCACAAGCGCTGAAGCAGTCGACGGCCAACCACCGTGTTCAACTCGGTGCGAAGATCACCCAAGGGCTTGGTGCTGGTTCGCGCCCGGAAATCGGGCGGGCGGCTGCCGAGGAAACAATCGAGTCGATCACCAAGATGCTCGAAGGTTCACACATGTGCTTCATCGCCGCCGGCATGGGTGGGGGCACGGGCACGGGTGCGGCACCCGTCATCGCCAAAGCAGCGCGCGATATGGGCATATTAACGGTTGGCGTTGTTACCAAGCCCTTCTCATTTGAGGGAAACCGGCGGGCAAAGTCTGCAGATGCCGGGATTGAGGAGCTGCAGAAATATGTCGATACGCTGATCGTCATTCCCAACCAGAATTTGTTCCTGATTGCCAACGCCAACACCACCTTCAAAGAAGCCTTTGAAATGGCTGATGAGGTGCTCCAGCAAGGTGTGCGTGGGATCACCGATTTGATGGTGATGCCGGGTCTCATCAATCTGGATTTTGCCGATGTCCGTTCGGTTATGCAGGAAATGGGCAAGGCGATGATGGGCACCGGAGAGGCTGAGGGCGATGACCGTGCAATTATCGCCGCGCAAAAGGCAATTGCCAATCCGCTGCTTGATGGCGTGTCGATGAGGGGGGCCAAGGGCGTCATCATTTCAATTACCGGCGGCGAAGACATGCGCCTGATGGAGGTTGATGAAGCCGCCAACCATATCCGCGAACTCGTCGATCCGGATGCGAATATCATCTGGGGATCGGCGTTCAATCCTGACCTCGAAGGCAAAATCCGCGTCTCGGTTGTGGCAACCGGCATCGAAGCCGAGCAACGCCAGCAACACGCGGCCGAGCCGAGCCGGGCGTTCAGTTTTTCGACTCCGCGTCGCTCTGACACGTCGTCAGTCGACCATCCCAAAGAGGATACCCCCAAGGTTTATCCTGCTGAGCCATCCGCGCCAGAGGCCAAAGAGGTCGCGCGCGACTCCGCGTTCGCGCCCGAGCCGCCAACGGCCGTCGAACTTGGCGATGAGTTGTTGCTCGGCGGCGAAGAGGCGATTGCCCTCGCCCCTGCTTTCGACGGCGAAGACGAACCCGCTCGGCCAATCGGTACGATTGATCAAGAGCCAACGACAACGGGGCGTCGCCGTTGGCTGGCGCCTAGCAATGCTGCCATTGAACCCGAAGCGACAGCGGGCATCCCGACAAGCGAGGCTGAGAACGCTGATACGTCGGTCGACGAGGAGCAGACGCCATC
>JBBQAU010000167.1:0-5309 GCA_038316685.1 Sphingomonadales bacterium | reverse complement strand
GCATCGCGGCGAAGTGGTTATCGCGCTTCGGCTGGTGCGGAAGCGCTTTCCCGACTGATCGCATTGGCGCTTCTGTCGACCGGAAACCCTTTGCATAAGCCCAGTTGAGCACCGCGCCTATGCGCTGGCGGACGCGGCGTGCCGTCTCGGGCTTTTCGAGCCATATCGGCAACAACACTTCGCGGATCATCGGTCCGTCGATCTTGTCGACGCGTACTGCGCCCAAGTGGGGAAAAGCATAAGCGGCGAGTGACGATAACCACTGCGCGCGATGCTTGACGTTACGCCAGCCAGCCACCTGTTCACCGTGCGCAACGGCCGCCGCGTCAGCAAATGTCGGGATCGTCGCGCGAGCAGCCTTCGCCGCGCGCTTGGCTTCGATTGGGTCAATGCCGCTTCGGTACTGTTTGCGGATTTGTTCTGCTGCTGCGCGCGCGTCAGCAAGTCCGGTTTCATCCGCCGATCCCAATCCAAAATCGCGGCGCTTCCCGTCGACCTGCGCGCGCAACACCCACGACCTCGCCGTCTTTGATCGAACGACCAGCATCAGACCTTCGCCATCGTTATAGCTACCTGGGCGTACTGCCGCCCGCACTGCCATCGCTGTAAGATTACCCATCTCGATTGATCCCCACACTTGTTCCCACATAATATTGCGGTTGTGGGCGAACGTCAACGGGGTTTGGCGGACATTTTTAAACCTAACATATTGATTTTATATCGAGCAAAGTATGCCGGCGGAGGCCGGCGGTCATAAGTTTGTCGGACTCCCGCTCCGCCAAAAATCGTCTTAAGTTACCGTGGATGGAGCGAGCACAATCGCTTAGCGCCGGGGGATGACTGCCCGCCGCGTCGAAAGGATCAAACGTGCGGCGGGATCGCGGGCACATGCTAGCGGGCTTTCGCGGCAAGTCGAGCCTCGACGGTAACGCGGTCGTAAGCGGACAATGCCGCAGGGGAACACACAAAAGCGGCACGGCGGCAACCCGCCGCTAGGTTAGAAAACAGCGAAGTGTGCCGGTTGCGTTGTGACCTTTAGAAAATCCCCAAGAACTTTTTGCGCTGTTCTTTGCGCTGACCCTTCGTGCGGTTGCCGTTTTCCGATTTCGCGGTCGTGCCCCGGCCGACATCGTCGCGCGGTGCGCCTTTGGTCGTGCGCTGCGCCTGCGCGGTCGCACCGGCGAGGACCGGGCCGCAGCTTGCTGATTTGGCATCGCCGACATCGACAAAGGCAAGCACTGAGGCAAGCGGTGTGGCGACCAATCCAAGCGCGGCGGCCGCGCCGCCCCGCAAAAAGAGATCATTGCTGATCGGGTCAATCGCCGGCTTTGCGAAATACCCCTTGATCGCGACGGGCGACTGCGCAGACAAAAGGCTGAACCGCTTGCCATCCGCCCGGAAGGAGACATCAATCGCCTCGTTGCGGAAGCTGAAACCGCCGCGTCCGACCATCACATTTTTGGTCGTATCGATCAGGATCGGATCGGCGGCCGCAATCCCGCGCCGGACCGTAAAACCGATCAGCCCGCAATTAATCTGAACCGGTTCCTTCAACTTGCCCTGGAGCAGCTTGTAGAAATAGGTGCCAACATCAAGTTCGGAAAGCTGCACATTGCGCGTCCAGAAACTGCCCTTGGGCAAAATCACCGCGATCCGGCCGTTGGCCTGGCTCAGCGACTGATGGACGCTGTTGCCCGCGCCGGTCATCTTGATGCGTGCTTTTACCGTGCCGCTCGTACCGGATTCCTCGACCCCGAACCCGGCGAGCAGGACGCCCATCGGCGTGGGGGATAAGCGGATGTCGTAATCAGTAAATACCGGATCCCGGCGTGCATCAATCGAGATATCCGAACTCACCTTGCCGCGCGCCAGATCAAAGGTAAGCGGCGATAGCGATAACAGCCGGTCATTGAGCACCAAGGTGAGGGCGATATTTGCTACAGGCAGGCTCTTTGCGCGAACGCGACGAACCGAATAGCGGACATTGGCATCAAAATTCTTGAGCGCCTCTGTTCGCAGCGGCGCATCGGGTAGCAGGCGGGGGGCACCATTGATGGTAGTGACAACACCTGCCTTGCCCTTGGCGGCGATACGATCAGGATTATACCCGATGAACGGCGCGATATCGACGATATCAAGCGTTCGGGTTGCCAATGTGGCGGTGACCAGCAAGCGCGGCTCACGCATCATCACGGTCATGCGCCCGGCCAGATCACTGTCACCAAACCGCCCGGCCAGCCCGGTAAACCGCCATTCATTGCCCGCCTTGGTCAGCGCCGACCGCAGCCGGTAAGCGCGCGTCTCAGGCACGGCAATGCCTGCGACCTGAAACAAGTCAGCAATGTTGCGACCACGCACATCGACCTTCAATCGCGCGCCTTCAAGCTCGGTTGCGCCCGGCAGCATGCCGGTGATATCGGCGACGGTGCGCGCCGCGCGAATGTTGAGCACCAGCTTATTCTCACCGCCCGCAAGCGTCGCATTGGGGGAGAGCAGTGCGCCTGAAACCTTGAATGGCCTGCCCCGTGCGGCACCGCTGCCCCCGAACCGAATATCGTTGGTCAGCGTGGTGCCAGTCGCGCGAATAGTGCGCAGCGCAATATCAGCCGAGAACTCGTATTTGGGGTCGCGGTAGCGTATCTGTGTTCCCTCGATGACGGCCTGGCGGATCAAGGGAATGTCGAGCGCTTCGCCGTCAAGCGCGAAGGTCCAGCTGTTGCGCTTGTGCGCGCCGTCCCACTGCAGGTCGATTTTGCCAGCATCCAGATCAAGCCAGTTGATCCGCCGCTTGCCAAACAGGAAGCTGAATGTCGCAATATTGGTATCGATAGTACGCGCTTCAAAAAAATTGCGCGGTTTTGCCCAAACCGGGTTGGACACGGTGAGCCCCTCGGCATAGAATTTGGCATTGATAAGGTTGAAGTAGAACTGAAAATCACCGGCAACGCGCACCTGACGCTGGCTCATCTGGCTGGCAACCCGCTCGAACGTGCTCTTCAGGAACCGACCCTTTGTAACATATAGGATCCCCCATGCGAGGACCGGCAAGGCCAGCGCAATCGCGACTATCTTTGCCACACGCCTCGCAATTCGCTTTGCGCGATCATTCGGTGCCCAAGCAGGTGTGACGGAGCTATCCGGCGGCACCAGCGTCAAAACATCGGGATCATTCATCCGCGAACAACGGTGCGCACGAATAATCGTTCCCGCATCGGCAGACGCGCTGTCCCGGTTTGATTGGGTGTAATACCAAGTCCCATTCAACCTCACCCATAAAGCCCCTCCCCTGAAGCGGAGGGACGTTGTGGTTCAAGATCGCCGAGTCTCGGTATTAGCGCCTTTCAAAAATATCATGAAACCCCGCTGCTGGCGTGGGCACTCATCAGGGGGCTCATCCCGTCATTGTAGCGCAACAATGTGGCTAATACCGCAGGTCGGAACACACTCTACACAAGAACGCGGTCAGGCGCACCGACTTCGTCCAATGGAGTTGTGCTGTCGATTTCCATCAGCGGCTTAATCAGGCCATCGCGAAGATCATAGACCCAGCCATGCAGCTTTAGGTCTCGGCCCGCCGCAAATGCCGCTGTCACAGTCGATGTCCGCGCCAAATGCACCAACTGATCGCGGACGTTGATCTCAACCAGGCGATTCACCTGTTCGTTGGGATCATCGATGCTGTCCACCGCCTCGCGGTGGGCATTGAGGACATCGACGACATGTTCCAGCCAATGCCCAACCGGTCCTGAGGGCAGAGTGCCGAGAGCGGCTGCGATACCGCCACAGCCATAATGCCCGCAGATGACGATGTCGTTCACCCCTAGCGTGAGCACCGCAAAATCGAGCACCGCCATGAGATTGGCATCGTCGTGACGAACCAGATTGGCGATGTTGCGATGGACGAAAAGACCGCCCGGTGCCGCCTGCGTAAAATGGTCGGGTTGAACGCGGCTGTCCGAACAACCAATCCATAGAAACACCGGCTTTTGGCCATCGAGGCGGCGCAGGAAGAACTCGGGGTCCTCCTCCAGTTGTTCGGACGCCCAGGCACGATTGTGAAGCAGCAACTGGGCAATTTCCTGCATGGTGGCAATCCTTGTCAGTAGGTTTTAGGTGGCGCGCGCGCGGGTAAGCGGCGCGCGGATACGGCCAGCGGTGTTGCCGCGCGGGTCTCCCTTTATAACGACGCGCAACGATCGGTAGGGGGCGGCTTTGGCAAAAGCATTGATGATGTCGATATTGTCGAGATCAACATAGTTCGTAATCGACAGATCGATCAGCACAGTGCGCCCGTCCGGAATGGCGGCCAGCGCCTTTTGCAGCTGCGCCTTGTGCACGAAATACAGATTGCGGCGCGCGCGCACCATTACATCATTGCCATATTCAACAACCGTGACCGCGTCCTGAATGCTTCGCCAGATGACAAAGGCAAGGCCAATCGCAATCCCGATGGCGATGCCGATCAGCAGATCGGTGAACAGGATGGCGACAACGGTGACAACAAACGGAATGAACTGCGTAAGCCCCTGCCCATAACGTTCAACAAACAGGCTCGGCTTGGCGAGTTTCCAGCCGGTAGCGATCAGGACCGCAGCGAGCGCCGACAAGGGGATGAGGTTGAGGATCACGGGGATCAGCACGACACTCCCCAGCAGCCACAAACCGTGCAGGATTGTCGACAATTTCGAGCGGGCACCCGAATCGACATTGGCAGAACTACGCACGATCACCGAGGTTACGGGGATGCCGCCCAGCAGGCCGGCGGTGAGATTGCCGACGCCCTGTGCAAGCAATTCGCGGTTCTTGTCCGTGACGCGGCGCTGCGGATCGATTTCATCCACCGCCTTCACGCTCAGCAACGATTCAAGGCTCGCCACGATCGCGATCGTCACCGCCGCAATCCACACGGCCGGCCTGACAATGGCACCAGGGTCGGGCTGGCGAAACAATTCAAAAAAACCAGACACCGATGCCGGTGTCGGCACCGCCACCAGATGGGTCGCTGCGATGGCGAGTTCGGGCGCGAACTGCTGAAATAGTGCGTTGGCCGCAACACCGAACACAACGACGACAAGCGGCCCGGGAAGGAATCGCCAGGGGCCGTCTTTTGGTCGTGCTTTGTCCCACCAGAACAGGAAGATGAGGCTGACCGCAGCAATCAGCGCCGCGCCCCACTGAATATCGTCTCGCAACATTTCGGCAATTGACGACAGCGTATTGCCGCCATCCTTTTGACCAAACGCAAAATCGCCGATGGGATCACCATCATAGCCAATCGCATGCGGCAACTGTTTCAGGATGAGGATAAG
>JBBQAU010000166.1:0-5412 GCA_038316685.1 Sphingomonadales bacterium | reverse complement strand
CATTGCCACCCCGCTGCTGCCACCGGCAATTTCGGGAGGATTGGGCGGACGCTGAGCTTGCTCCTCATACTGTCGGGCAAGCGCAATTCCCTGTTGGCGGACGTCAGCCGCAATATATTGGTCCATCTGCCCAAGGGTAGCAGAACCCTGCGGCAGTCCGGCCGCGGATGAACGGGTCAGCAGCGCGTATGCACGCACCCAGTCCTTGGTGATAATGTCACCGTTGAACAACATCGTTCCAAGCACCAGTTGCGCGCGCGGTTCTCCGCGCGCCGAGGATCTTTCGAGCCACCGGACGGCTTCGCTGCGTTTTCCCGTCTGGAAAAGGGTGAGTCCGTAATTGTCTTCGGCCTGAAAATGGCCCTGTGCCGCCGCCTTGGCATACCATTGTTCGGCCAGGGCAAGATCGACCGGCACACCGCGGCCCAATTTATAGGCTTGGCCAAGATTAAATTGTGCATCCGGATCACCAGCCACCGCCGGCGGCCGCCATTGTTCAACCGCACGCTTGTACTCGCCGCGCGTCCAGGCATCGACACCTGCCTTGACATCAGCCTGCGCCGACGCCGCCCAAGCGAGGAGCAACATAGAAAGGCCGAGGGCAGTTTTTGGTCGGTCCACACTCATTCCAATCTGAAACAATTAGCCGGTCACACTATGCCCGATTTAGCGGCCGTGGGAAAGATTCTGTTATTGGGTCGCGTGTAACCCTTGCGTCACTATCGCCGGGAGCAGCGCGGATTAAGCATTTATTATCTTTGCGCATAGTAAATCCGGCTTGAAACTAAATATGACCGGGGAAATAATGCGCGTTCTCGCGATGGCCTCTCAAAAAGGTGGTTCTGGAAAGACCACGTTATCCGGACACCTCGCCGTCCAGGCGCAGCGGTGCGGCGCGGGTCCGGTCGTGTTGATCGACATCGATCCACAAGGATCGCTTTCTGACTGGTGGAATGAGCGCGAGAGCAATCTGCCGGCGTTTGCGCAGACCACAGTCGTGCGCCTTGCGGCGGACCTCGAAGTTCTGCGCCAACAGGGATTTCGATTGGCGATGATCGATACACCTCCGGCAATTACAATGGCCATCCAGAGTGTTATCGCAGTTGCTGAGTTGATCGTCAGTCCAACTCGCCCGAGCCCGCATGATTTGCGCGCCGTCGGAGCGACCGTTGATTTATGTGATCGCGCGGGCAAGCCGCTGATATTTGTCGTCAATGGAGCGACACCGAAGGCAAAGATTACCTCAGAAGCAGCCGTTGCGCTATCCCAGCATGGCACTGTGGCACCGATCACAATACATCACCGAACCGACTTCGCGGCCTCAATGATTGACGGTCGGACGGTCATGGAAGTTGATCCCAACGGTCGTTCAGCGGCGGAAATAACGGCGCTTTGGGGTTATATCGCTGATCGCCTTGAAAAGAATTTTCGCCGCACGGTATTCAGCGCGCCCGCCGCGCAGAGTGGCTTTGCTTCCAACCGTCAGACCGGGGGTTTCGGCCGCCGGGTGGTGAATTGAGATGGCGGCGATGATGGGCCAGCCCAAGCCAGCCGCGACCCTCTCCTCGGCACTGCTCGCCCGCAAAGGGCAAGCGCGTCCCGCGATGCGCCCGCAAGGGTTTTCTGGCTTTGGTGCTGTTAGTGAATCGCTCGATGATCTTGGCTGGAACGATATGGGGCATAACGCGATGCAGCCGGGCCCAGCGCCCGCAGCGACATCAGTCGAATTGCCACCCGTTTTGCGACAGCGCGAAGTTTTGAAGGAAGAAATTGAAGCACCGACACTCGACGTCCACGAACCTGCGCCCCATGCGCGGGGCGAAGAGCACGAGGCTGTTACTTGCCCCGTTCTGCCAGTTGCGACCAAAAATAGGTTTCCCGCGAAGCCTCGAGATACGGGCGCGCATACGCAACAAATCAAATCAGCTAGAGCCGCCTTCACACTGCGGCTTGATAGCGATCGGCATCTCCGGCTCAGGCTTGCCAGCGCGATCAGCCATCGCTCATCGCAGCAGCTTGTGACCGAAGCGCTCGACAATTTTCTACAATCTGTGCCTGAAGTTGAAGAATTGGCAGAACGGCTATCGCCGCGCTTGCATAGTAAATTTGGTGATGGGGGCTGATCCGTTGAAGAACCGTGTAATCGTAACTCTTGGGCTGTCTGCCTTCGCAGTGACTAGTGCTGTCATTGGCACGGCGGTAACGCAGGGAAGCGTTGCCTTTGCAAGCGCGCCAAGCAAATCCAAGCTTGCCAAAATGGCTGCGGCGGACGCGTTGAAAGCAAGTCAGGCGTTGGTTGCGAACAAGCTCGACTTGGCGGTAGCGTTTGCTGAATCGGCCGTTCGCAGCAGTCCACAGGATGCAAGTTACCGTGCTCTGCTAGGCCAGGCCTATTTACAGGTCGGCCGTTTCGCCTCTGCGCGCGACGCCTTTGGCGACGCGCTGTCGCTTTCCCCCAATGATGCCCGCACCGCACTGAGCCTCTCACTTGCCCAAACGGCTTCGGGAGACTGGTCAACCGCGCGGAAGACGCTTGATGACCATGCTGATCTGATCCCCGCTGCTGATCGTGGTCTGGCTATGGCGCTGGCTGGCGACCCGACAGGCGCAGTCGAACTCCTGATGAGCGCTGCGCGGACGCCGGGTGCGGATGCCAAGACCCGCCAGAATTTGGCCCTGAGCCTTGCCCTTGCAGGCCGGTGGAGTGAAGCAAAGTCAGTCGTCGCGCTTGATGTCGCACCCGATGAGGTCGATGCCCGGATGGTTCAATGGGGGATCTTTGCCAATCCAAAGGCTGCATCCGATCAGGTTGCATCGCTTTTAGGCGTTGCTGCCGTAAACGATCCTGGCCTACCCGTAACGTTGGCACTTAACGCTGCGGCGCAGACACAAGCAGTTGCATCTGTAGATTCCTTTATGCCGGGGCAACTTTCAACTGCGGCAGTCGAACCGCTTTTCATACCCGAGCCTGATCGACCAGCAGCTAGATATGGTGCACCTGTCGCGACGGCAGCACTAGCCGCCCCTCGTGTCAACGTAACCTTTGCCGAGCGACTTAAAGTGCTGCAGAGACCGCCTGCGACAAAACCGCTAATCCGAAATAAATCTGCGGTCAGGCCAGTAATGCTCGCTGCAAAGAGGCCAATAAAATCTGCCGATGATGCGACAGACTTGCACGTTTTGCCGGTCCCAACAAAAGGCAACTTCTTTGTTCAGCTGGGTGCGTTTAAAAATGCGGCCGTGGCCCGCGATGGCTGGATGCGCGCGACGCAGCGCTTTGCGGGTTTTGCCAGCCACGATCCGTCAGGCATGAATATCAAGATCGCTGCCAGCCGCTACTATCGGCTTTCGCTTGGTGGGTTTACCCGCAGCGATGCGACGACGATGTGCGTCGCTTACCGTGCAAGTGGCGGCGCTTGCTTTGTGCGACAGGATGCTGGCGATAGGGTTGCCAGCTGGATAAGGGCGCCCAGACAACTCGCGATGCGTTAAGACCCTGGTTTCGGCGAGCCACATTTAGCGGAGGCGACGCCCCGCTTTGTAGAGTTGAATAACGCTGGCTTGTGTCGGTAATCCATCAAATGGGGTATTGCCAGCCTTACCGCAAAAGCGATCTGCGGAAATCTGCCAGGGCGTGTCAGCGTCGATGACGACAAGGTCAGCGGCAGCGCCGCGTGTCAACTCCCCGTCTGTCAGCCCCAAAACGCGCGCCGGATTGGTTGCGAGCAGCACGAATAATCGGCTGAGCGACACATATTCATCGCGGACGAGGCCGAGCCCCAGCGCGAGCAAGGTTTCAGCGCCAGCCATGCCCGGTGCTGAATCGGCAAACGGCAATCGCTTCTCTTCGGGGCCTCTGGGATCATGGCCGGAGGCCAAGACGTCGATCGTTCCATCGCGCAGCGCCTCAAGCGCTGCCCGCCGGTCAGCCTCATCACGCAATGGTGGAGATAAATGCGCAAAGGAACGAAAATCGGTCATCGCGATATCTGACAGCAAGAGGTGCGCTGGCGTAATCCCCACTGTAACATTGACCCCCCGCTTCTTGGCGGCTCGGATCAGCGCAAAACCCGCCGCCGTCGTGACCTGCCGAAAATGCAGGCGCGCGTTGCTTTCCTCGACGAGCATAAGATCGCGCGCAATGGCGAGTGCTTCTGCAAGTGCCGGGGCAGCGGGCAAGCCGAGTCGGGTCGCGGTTTCACCCTCGGTGGCACATGCGCCGGATACCAAACCGCTATCCTCCGCATGGCTGATGACGGCGATATCAAGATCGCGGGCATAGTTCAGCACCCTGCGCATGACGGCTGCATTGTTGATCCAGCCACGACCCGTGCCGATGGCACAGGCACCGGCCCCACAATTGACCGCCATCTCGGCCAGATCAACCCCCGCAAGCCCACGGGTTGCTGCCGCGATAGGGTGAATCCATAGATCGGGACGACCAATGAGTGCCGCTCTTTGGACGATCCCCGGATCATCGAGCACCGGTGATTGGTCCGGCATCAAGCCAATCCGCACGATCCCGCCAGCATGACACGCAGCCACATCGACAGCGAACACTCCGAGATCGACAACGGCTGGAGCAAGGATGCGGCCTGCAAGATCAATGATCTGAAAGTCGGCAGGTATTTCCACTGCTCCAATAGCATTGATCACGCCATCCCTGACCAACAAAGCGCCAAGCTGTTCCCCTTCAGGGAGCACCAGGCGGGCGTTGATGAAAGCGATGGGCGGGGTCATGCCCAGCCCGCAATGCCGCGCGCGCGCCGGGTCAGCACATCAAGACATGCCATGCGCACCGCAACGCCGATTTCGACCTGTTCTGTGATGGCTGAATGCAAAGGGTGATCGGCAACGACCGAGTCGATCTCAACGCCGCGGTTCATGGGGCCAGGATGCATCACCAGCGCATCGGGTTGAGCTCGCTTGAGCCGCTCCAATGTGAGGCCATAACGCAGATGAAATTCCCGGGTCGACGGAATAAAACCACCAGACATGCGTTCGTTCTGAAGGCGAAGCATCATCACTACATCGGCTCCGTCGAGTGCCGCATCGAAATCGCTAAAGGGTGTCACGCCCATGCGGTCGATCGCAGCGGGCATTAACGTGGACGGGGCGACCACCCGTACCTCGGCGGCGAGAGCGGTGAGCGCGAGGATGTTTGAACGCGCCACTCGACTGTGCATCAGATCACCGCAAATCACCACGCGCTGACCAGCAACGCTGCCGCGCCGCTTACGGATCGTCAAGGCATCGAGCAGCGCCTGGGTGGGGTGTTCATGGCGTCCATCCCCGGCGTTCAGCACCGGACAGTCAACCTTACCCGCGATGAGTTTTACCGCCCCGGAACTTTGGTGCCGAATCACGAGCACATCAGCGCGCATCGCGTTCAGTGTCATCGCTGTATCAATC
>JBBQAU010000165.1:0-5481 GCA_038316685.1 Sphingomonadales bacterium | reverse complement strand
TACGGGCGTTGCGACCTTCGCCCTGCCCGCGCTTTCGCCCTTGCTTCAGCTCGCCTCGTTTGCGGGGTGGAGTGCGGCGAGCATCGCCATCGGGCGGCGCTGGTATCTTGATTACCCCGTCGCCACGGCTGATCCGCTGCTTAATGATCGTGGCAGTCGGTTGATCGGCGATATCGTGACCGTCGTTGCGACGATCAGCGGTGGAGAAGGGCGCGTGCGCGTCGGCGACGGCGTCTGGACCGCGACCGGCCCGGATGCGTTGGAGGGTACGAGTGTGCAGATCGTGGCAGTGCGCGATGGCAAATTGGTGGTCGAGCAATTACCAAAAACCAATTAAGCCATCTTTCCACGAACAGACGTTTAGCGACCCAGTCAAAGGATTGACTTATAAGGGCTTTGCGCCAGTTGCTTGGGATCATATTGCTCGTTCAAAGAGCTGTTTGCTCGACGATCCGGGCATGCAGCCAAGGACAGCCATCGAGGCCAGCTACCCTGCTTTTGCGCCGCTGCGGCGGAAAGGCGCACCAAAGTTCGGATCGCTACTGACGCGGCGCGAGACGGTGCCAGCGGGAAAGCGATACCAGCCGGGGTCCCGGAAATCGCCGCGCGCGAGATCGTCGCGGACCTTTACGATAGTGAACATGCCGCCCATCTCGATGTTGCCGAACTGGCCGTTGCCAACCATCATCGCCATGGTGTTGGGTGGGCCGACCATGCCGCCATCAGTGTGGTCCTGATGCTCGGCCATGCCGTTGCGACCCATCGCCATGAACCCCGGCAGCATCGATTTCACCTTGGCCTCAACTCCGGTTTGATCGACCCCGTTGGTGTTAGGCACACCGTGCCCCATAGCGTTCATCGTGTGGTGCGCCATATGGCAATGAAACGACCAGTCGCCGGGAGTAGCGGTGAACTCGATATCGCGCATCTGTCCGACATTGACGACTTCGGTGACTTCCGACGTCCATTGCGCGCGCGACCGCCGGCCGCCATCGGAACCTGTCACGACGAATTCGTGGCCATGGAGGTGGATTGGGTGATTCCACATTGACAGATTGCCGATGCGGATACGGACGCGCTCGCCGGTCCGCGCCACGATCGGGTCGATCGCTGGAAACACTTTGGAATTAAACGTCCAGAGGTTGAAATCGACCATGATTGACGGGTCGGGGCGCCAGGTGCCGGGGTGCAGCGCCCAATTGTGCAGGATGAAGGCATAGTCGCGGTCAATCGGCACTGGCTCGGCCCGCTGCGGATGGATGATGAAGAGGCCCATCATACCAAACGCCATCTGCGTCATTTCATCGGCATGTGGGTGATACATATGGCTGCCGTGCTGGCGAAGCGTGAATTCATAGACGAACGTCTCTCCGGGGCCGATCGCGGGTTGGTTTAGCCCGGCGACACCGTCCATGCCGGATGGCAGGATGAGGCCGTGCCAGTGGACGCTGGTGTGTTCCTTCAGGCGGTTAGTGACATAGATTCGGACGCGGTCACCCTCCACCGCCTCGATAGTCGGGCCGGGCGTGGAGCCGTTATAGCCCCAGCAGGTCGCCTTTGAACCGGGACCGAACTCGTGGACTATCTCTTCGGCGACAAGGTGAAATTCCTTGGCACCGTTGATCATTTTCCAGGGCAGCGTCCAGCCGTTGAGCGTTCGGACAGGCGTAAAGCGGGGGTCGCGCGATGCCTCGGATGGTTTGGCAGAAGCAGGTGACGTCGGCTTCGCGCTGTGATCCATGCTGCTGTGATCCATGCTGCCATGATCCATCGCCCCCATATCATGCGTTTGCGCGGTCGCCCGATCTACCGAAATCAAAGCGCCGGCAGCAGCGGCGATCCCGCCGCGCAGCAACAGGTCTCGGCGATCAACGATCATGATGGGCCTCCAGGATGTTGGTGAGCGGGGGACGGTGTTGCAGATTTAGGTTTCGGTATGGGCGCAGGTGCTTCCACGCCATGCATGCTGTGATCCATGCCCGGCATATCGGCCATCGGCTGCGCGGCGGGCACCCCGGTTCCGCCATGCCCGCTATGGTCCATGGCGATCCCACGCGGCGTCACAATCTCGCTGACGTTTGGCGTCTGGCCGGTGGCTTCTTTCTCGCTTGGCAGGCGGCCCCCGACGACACGCATTAGCTCAATGCGCGCCAGCCAATAATCGCGAATTGCTTCCAAATACCCCTGATAAGCGTTATACTCCTGCGTCTTGGCCTGGATCAGTTCAAACACCCCAATCAGCATGAAATTCTGTTCTTGCTGACTGCGTTCGACAACGGTTTCCCGTGCCGGAATCAAGGCGTCGCGGTGCGTCTTGACGATGTCGGCGAGAACCCGAACCCGCTCGGAACCCAGTCGCACGGCATTGTCGATCTTCAATTGCAGCGCCAGCAACTGGGCTCGAGCCTGCTGGTATCGCGCCTGCGCCCTTGCGACGCGAGCGCCACCCTGATTGAAGATCGGGATTTCGATGCTGGCGCTCGGCCCCCGAACTTCCGACCCATTGGGTTCGCGCTCGCTTTCAAAACCGATCTGGGTATCGCCAAGCAGGCGCAGGTTGCGGGTAATGCCGGCGGCGTCGCGCAGGATATCGGCTTCGCGCGACTGCGCCAACAAGGCAAGATTGCCATGATTGGCCATTACCTCAAGGACCACCGGATCGTCTTCGGCGACGACGGGCAGCGGCAGCCGGTCGCTGGTCTGCCAGTCGGCATCAGCACCGCTCAAGCCTACAGCGATGTTCAACGACAGCCGCGCCAGCCGCGCTGCAACGAGCGCGCGCGCCGCGTCGATTCGTGCTTGGGCAGCAGCGGCTTCCTCCCGCTTCAGCTGGAGTTCACTAATGTTACCCGCCGCGTAAAATCGCCGCGCGAGTTCTGCTGAAGTTTCCATCGCTGCGGCCACCGCCGCGCGCATATCAGTCACCTGTTGCGCGGCGACAAAGTCAATCCAAGCCGATTCGACATCAAAGCCGACACTCAGCACAGAGGCGGCGATTGCCAGCTTGGCGCGCGCGAAATCGGACCGTGCGAGACGGGCGCGGACCGGCAGCACGAGCAGATCAACCAATGGCATTGTCAGCCCAAGCATGAGCAGATTGCCTGGACCATCCAGCGCATCAAGCCGACCGATATTGAAGCGCGGGTTGGCAACCTGCACTGCGGCCATGATATCAGCCCGCGCCAGCCCAAGCCGGGCATATTCTTCTTGGAGGCGCGGACTTCGCAGCATGGCGACGCGCACTGCGCGCTGTGCTGTCATTGGCTCGGCGAGCCACTGCGCTACGGCCGCCTGATCGACGGGAAGCCCATTTTTTTCCCAGCCCAGTTCAGGCGCTCCGCGCGATGCCAGCAAGCTGTTGATCTGCGGTGTATCAAGTTCGGGCTGCAAGGTCGCGCAGCCTCCTAACAGAATGGCAAGGCTGCCCAGTGTCAGGAAATGACCGCTGTGCTTCAACCTGTAATACTCGACATCATCGTCGCATTCGCTTGTCTCCGGTGGGCGTGGCGGGCCATACCACCGTCATGGGCTATACGCATCAGAGCGGAACTGCCCTCAAATATTTGCCAGAATTTCAGAAAGTCTGGCACGTGCACGACGAATGCGAGTCTCGATTGCCTTTTCGCTGACCCCAAGGACCAGCGCAGCGTCCGCTTGCGACAGACCATCAACTGCACACAGGATCAACGGTTCTTTCAGTGGGGTGGGCAACCTTGCAATCGCCTTGGCGACTGCTGCCAAGCGTTGCCGATCAGCAGCAACAACATCGGCGCCAATGCCAGCGTCAGCGACTTCCAACGCATTGCCGTCCAATGGTGCTGCAAAGGTGAAGAACCGACGCACGGCACGGCGGCGTCCCCAGTCGCGTGATTTGTTGATGGCGATCCGCGCCAGCCAAGTCCCAAATGGTCGTGCGGGATCATAACTTTTAAGCGCCAGCCAAGCCGCGACGAAACTTTCCTGGACGAGATCAAGCGCATCGTCGCTATTGCCGGTATGGCCGAGGATGAGCCGGTAAATGCGCGTTTCATACCGCTGCATCAACACAGGAAAAGCCCCGCTGTTCCGATCAAGCGCAAGCGTTGCTAGTTCCGCATCGGAACACCCGGCGAAATCGACCCTCACCGTCCTTCGGCGGTGAGCGCCCGCTTGATAACGGTGTCAAACTTACCGGCCTGATCTGGTCGCATGACCGCCCGCATTGCAAAAATATGCGCCAAGGTCGATTTTTGCAGTTCCCCCATCGCGTGATGAGAGCGATCAACCGCTGCTGCAACCTGTGGTCCCTGGCCGTGCTCACTGTCGATAGCAGCGGCCAGCGCGGTGTTGTTCGCTCTCAGCCGAGCCTCAAGGGTTCGTTTTTCGCTCGTGAAACCAGCTTCAAGCGCTTTGAGTTTGGCACGCTGGTTGGCGTCTAAATTCAGATGATTGTGGATAAAATCATGAAGCTGAGCCGGTGGCGGCGCTGGCATGGGAATAAAAGTCCGACCGACCCAGGCCCCTGCCAGACCGGCACAAAAGGCAATGAGCGCGACGAGTAATGCTTGACGAGATTTAGGCGTCACCCTTCTGTTGCCAGCCGTCACCCTTCTGTTGCCAGCCGTCACCCTTCTGTTGCCAGCAATGTCGCGGGTGCAAAGGCCGAATGTGCCGAAAAGACAGACAGCTCCACCGGCATCTTGGTTGAAACCGGCGTCACATTTACAAATGCTATGCCGATGATCATCGCCGCCGCCGCCGCGCCAAGCCCGCCGCCAAGCGTCGGGCGCGCCTCGCGAGACAAGACTATCGCATCAAATCGCGCCATTACGCTGCGTTCTATAGTAACCGATGCCGCCGGTAGCGCCGCATTGCTAAGTATATCCAATGCCTGATCGATAGTGTCCGTCACCCTGTCCTCCCAACTTGTCAGACTAAATACGCACCGCCGCCTGCCGGCCCTCATCATGGATCAGCGTCCGCTGCGGCATAAAGTTTGTCGCCGCTGAGGGCCAGCGTCTCCGGTCGCGTATTACTACTGACAACTATCTGGAGACCTTGTCATGCCATTTCCATCCCTTCGCCACATCAAGCTCAGCGCCGCGCTGTTCGCAGTCAGCACCACTGCGCTCGCGTCGTCCGTTCAGGCACATGCAAAGCTTGTGCTGGCGGCACCGGCGGCAAATTCCACAATCGCAACGACCAAGGAACTTAAACTTACCTTCAGCGAGGCTCTGGTTCCCCAGTTTTCCGGCATGTCGATCCTGATGACCGATATGCCAGGCATGGAGATGACGTCGCCGATGTCGGTCGGCTATGTAACATCAAGTGTTGCAGCTGATGGCCGGACTCTGATTGGGACATTGAAAATGTCGCTGCCAGCCGGAACTTACACGGTCAGCTGGCATGCCGTGACTGCTGACACGCACCGCGCAGAAGGAAGTTACAGCTTCAAGGTTGAATAAACGGGTGCCGCAGGTCGGGAGTGAAGCCGGTTTCAAC
>JBBQAU010000164.1:0-5542 GCA_038316685.1 Sphingomonadales bacterium | reverse complement strand
TCTGCGACACCGACAGATCGCGTCGCGCCAGCGCGCTGCCGGGATTGTCCACCACCAATTTTTTGTCGGTCGCCAGCGAAGCCTGATAGGCAGCAAGCGCCGCCTCCGTATCGCCGGGCTGGCCGCGCTCAAGGTAGAAAGCGCCGATCTTTTTCTGCGACACCGACAGGCCGCGACGCGCTTGCGCACTCCCGGGATTGTCCGTCACCAGTTGTCTGGCGGTCGCCAGCGTGCTTTCAGCAAGCGTGATCGCCGCCGCGAGATTGCCCATCGTGCCGATAATGTCGGTACAAACACCATTAGCCTGCAGCAGCCGCGCGTCAGTGCCTCCTTTCAGCACATGTTGCGACAGCGCCAGAAGCGGCGGCTGGAGCGCAATCAACCCGGTTTGGTGCTGCCAGCCCGTCTCCGGATCATCGAGCAAGCGACCTACGTGCTCGGATAAGGCGATTACCGCCTCCCGATCGCGCGCGCGCGGCGCCTCTCCGGCGACAGCGCGCAGGTGCGCGCCGATCACGCGGTGCAGCCGCAACGTTTCGGGTTGCGCCGCGCGCGTGAGCAAGCGGCGGCCCAACAACGCCTTCATCACCCTTTGCCAGGGGCCAATCTTCCCCGCCATGTCGGGCTCGCCCAAATCGGCATGCCGCGTCTCGGCTACGTCGCGAAGCCAGCGTTCGGGGATCAGGTCGGGCGGGAAATGCGCGGCAAGGTGCAGGCTGGTGCGTGCCGCATCGTCAAGCCCGGCCAGCATGCCATCGACGATCAGGCCGACCTGCTTTTCCTTGTGGCGGATCTGGCTCGCCACTTCGTCGGTACCGGCATCCTCATCCGATGTGGTGAGGCCATCGCCCAGCAGCCGGGTGCGATACGCGGCGACCGCGATGTCCGGATTGGCCGCCAGAAACGCCCCGACCAATTCCACCGCGAGCGTATAGCCATCGAGATCGCGCGCAATCGCGAGCGCCGCGTCTGCATCGGCCCTTCCGGCGTCCCCGTCGCCGAACTTTCGGAAGCTGCGGAGCAGCGCTACCGCATCGCCCAGCGGCAGCGCATCGACCGCGATCACGGCGTCATCGCCATAAATACCGATGGCTTTGGGGTCTTCGCGCGTGGTCACGATCATTTCGAGCCAGGTCAGCGCCTTGAGCGCCTGTTGCACGTTCGCGGCGAGCAAACCGGGCCGATCGACATTATCGAGAATGATCAGGATACGCGGCAGCCGACGATCCTGCCGCAAGTCCGGGCGCTCGCGCAGGCCGCCCATCGTCTCGATCAGGCCGTTCAGACGCTGCTCCCAGCCATCGCAGGTGAACGCCGCCAGCTTGCGCAGATGGATGGTCAATCGCTCGGGGTCGAGCGCCTTGCCTTCCGCCTCGCTCAAGCGCAGCGCTGCAAAGCGCGGATCGCCCGGCGCGCGATTGGCGATCGTTTCGGCAAGGCTGTCGAACACGCCCGCAAGGTGAGCGATGCCCTCGCACGCAACCTCCCACCTGCCGCCTGCCGCATAATAGCCGGCAAAGGCATGGCCATATTGCCGCGCCAGCGCCGTCTTGCCGACTCCGCCGAGGCCCTGCAGCGCGGTGACGATCCGCACCTCGTTCCCGGTCAGGCCAAGGTGGAGCCTGGCCATGTCGGCGCTGCGCCCGACAAAGTGCGTGTAAGCGCCTTCGAGCCCCTGCTGCGTGCTGACAAATTCGGCCAGTTCCGCGTCGTCGAGCCGACGGGCAATCGCGTCATCGAGCGCATCGATGCCAGTGAAGAACGTCTTCAAGGGGGCGTCCGGATCGGCCTTCAGCGCGGCCAGCCGGTCCTCGGCATCGAGTTCGAGTAGCGACTGCATGCCGGTGTCGCGCCACGCCCGCCAATCGAGCCCGGCATCGCGGTTGCGGGTTTGCAGCGCTTCGATCAGGTGCGCGATCGACTCGTCAGGTTTCGTCTTGCCCTCAAGCTCGGCCATGGTCGTGAAATAAATCGGCCGGATGCCTTCGCCGCCCCGCGCCAGCGCGTGTTCGATCCGCAGATATTCCTCCAGCTCGCGCATGCACCATTGGCTCTTGCCGTAATTGTCGCTCAACACCGCCAAAAACAGCCGCGAGCTGCGCAGACCTGTGTAAATACGCGTCTGCCAGTCGTCGCCGTTCTTGATTTCGTCCTTGTCGAAAAAGACGCTCAACTCGCGCTGTGCCTGGGCCAGATGCCGCGCCTTGAGCTGATCGACGAAAATATTCAGCCAGCCCCGACCGCTCGGGCCGTGCGGCCGATTATCCACCCGCGCATAGGACATGAAGATATGGTGGTTCGACATTATCAGCTCCCGCAGACTCACGCCCTCATGTGCAGAACGAATGTGTTCCCGTTCAAGATCATTGCCCGCGTTCGTGTCGTTTTTGTGACTGTATCATTGGGCTAATTCATAGCATGGCTGCATCGAAATATGTGCCGGAATATTGCTGCTGCCCATTCTTTGAAGTTCTAAATCCTCGTCACCAGTCAAATCAGTGCAGCATAATGTAAT
This sequence comes from Sphingomonadales bacterium, assembly GCA_038316685.1. Taxonomy (GTDB): domain Bacteria; phylum Pseudomonadota; class Alphaproteobacteria; order Sphingomonadales; family Sphingomonadaceae; genus Sphingomonas. The sequence continues at coordinate 3,027 of JBBQAU010000164.1, read as the reverse complement.
TCGGTGCAAAACCTAATTATTCGCGGTTCTTGATACAGCGTGTGGTCGGTTGGGCAGCCAGCGACAGAATGAAGAAAGACCTGGCGATCAGGGCGCTCGAGATGGCTGTACACCTGCGCAAGTCCCCCAAGGACTGCATTTTCCATTCAGATCGCGGTAGCCAATCCTGCTCCTTATGAGTTCCAGAAGAAGCGTTGGCTAACGGTTTCGTTCCGACGATGTGGGGCAAGGGAAATTGTTGCGATAAGGCCGCTGTCGAGACCTTCTTCATAAGCCTGAAAGCAGAAGTGCTCTGGCGGCAGACATGGCCAACCCAGCGACAAGCATAGACCGCAATATTCCAGTACATCAATGGCTTCTATAACCCACGCAGACGCCAGTCATTTCTGGGCGGCATCAGCCCGCTCGCATTCGAAGCCAAGGTGGCTTAATGAGATAGCTGACCGGCACAAAACCGTTACAAGTCCATACTGCTTCCCATGCTGTCCCTGACAACAGGCCCTTGCGCGGATCGGCATAGCGCAGCAATCGGACCGGAAAGATGTCCCGCCGCCGGATCGCGTGGCGCAACCGGTCAAGAACGCAGAGCCGGTAGCCGACCAGATCGAGGGTGCCATCTTCGCGCTTCAGCTGTCTCGCCCAGATCTTCGGCGCGAAGGCGGTGGGCGGCGGCCCTGGACGTTTGCCGCCGGCGTGGGCGACCCTCAAAAACGCGATGGCGTCGAGTACCGGTTTGCCCGCCGGTGCTGCATCGCGTTCGAGGCCAGCCAGCAATTTCGCAAGATAGCCGATCCTGCGCTGATGGCCTCGAAGCTCGACAAAGTACATGTCATCGACCGGCTGCACGAGGGCGCCGATGCGTTCGATTTCGGCCGCGAGTGCGTCGGGGGCGACCAATGCAAAGACTGCCGCACGAACATCGGCGTCGACAGTGCTATCGTCGAGAAGCACGGCGCTGGCGGCACGAAGCTTGAGAGCGGCGGCGTCAAGATCGCGGAGCGATTGCATCCGCGCTTCCCGTGAAACGGCCTGCGCACGGGCGAACATGGTTGTCGATACCGCGTCAAACAGGTCGATCACGTCGTCGCCGGCGTTCGCTTCGAGCGAGCGGATGAACGCAACCAGTGTCGAGGCGCGGCGATCGTCCGGCAAGCGCGAAACTGCCTGGGCGCGTGCCGCCGAAGCGAACCGCGCGAGCGCGGCCGCCTTGCCCGGCGGCACGCAGTCGAGTTCGGGCGGGCCTTCGGCAAGCGCGCGGATTTCGGTCAGGCGGGCAATGACGCGATATATTTCTGGACTGCTCTGTACGTACGGTCCGTCACGTAGCCGATCGCGCGGACTCTGACGTTCAGGCGCCGGAACCGTAACCAAGCTGTCGAGACGCTCGCGTTGCTCGGCTGAAGCATTTGGGTTAGCCGTCGATGCAGATAGGCGTGGGTCCGGGCTCTTACCCTAGCGACGGCGCGTTTGAGCACCGAGATGCCGGGCAAGAAGACCTTGGCTGCCTGCAACCAGGCGACCGCCCGCTCAAACAAAGTCGAAGGCCGATCGGTGCCTGTCCAGCACAGCGCGTACAGGAAGCGGTGAAGCCGGAAGGTCATGCCGAAATCGGTAAGCAGGCGATAACCGTAGCGCTCACGGATGCTCGGGCCGTAACGCCAGCGTCCGGCGCTCGCGACACAGGTCGCCATTAACCGGGCCGACCCAGCCATGGACAGCTGATTGCCGGCGAAGCGAACGACCGCTGGCGGCGTGTGTCCCGGGTCTTCCAGAAAGGTGCCGAGCAAGCGGATCGACCCGAGCTGAACTGCAACATCAAGGCGGTTGTGATCACCACGATGCTCGCTGACAAAGGCGCGATCGGCATCGTCGAGGTGGAAGTGCCGCGCCAATTGATCCAGCGTTGGATCGACGTTGAAGCGACCGTATCGGCTTGCCTGCTCGTCGGATAGGAAGCCGACCGGCATCGAGCGCTAAGCTGCGAGTGTGGACTTGATGCGCTTCCCCAACAGCGCAGCAGCGAGCTCGCGCGGCTGCCTTTTGGCATCGACGTAAGCGTAGAGTGTCGACACCGAGACACCGAGTTGCTTGGCGACGTCGCGTGCGGCGTTGTCGCGGTCAGCCATCATCGCCATTGCGACCTTCAGTTTCTGCTTCGTCATGACACGCCTGCGCCTGCCAGCGCGGCCGCGGGCGCACGCGGCTGCAAGGCCGGCCATCGTGCGCTCGTGGATAAGGTCGCGCTCGAATGCTGCCAACGTCGCCGGTGAGCACCTTCAGCCCGACGCCGCGTTTCTGCAGGTCGCCGACCAGTCTGACGACATGCGGCAGGGAGCGGCCGATGCGGTCCAGCTTCCAGACGGCCAGGGCGTCGCCGCCCCGCGCACCCTCCAGAGCTTGGGCTAATCCCGGTCGCTCGGTAGTGCGGCCCGAGCAGATGTCCTCATATACCCGTTCGAATCCGGCGCGCTCCAGTGCGTCACGCTGAAGATCGAGGCTCTGCTCCCCCGTCGACACCCGCATGTACCCAATCAGCATCGCCAAGTTTTCGCATGCGCGCAGAATCTACATGCAATGGGGTTTACAGGCTACAGGTTTCTGGACGGGTTGATGTGAGAAAGCTGCGCTTACTGGGCGGTCCTAGTCGACGATCGCCGGCATCATATCAAACCGGGGTTTGTTGGAAAGCGGCCGGTCGGCTGCCGACCCTGTTTCGGTATCGGCATCAGGGCGTTATCAGGGGTCATGGCTTATACCAACCTGCATTGATCATGACCCACGGGTCCATGTGCGGTGTCCGATGGTCATGATCCGCCACGGCTGATCGATGAGCCTGTTAGAGGCCTCGCAACAGTGGTCGATGATATTGTCATGGGAGGTGAAGATGCGGTTGGAGAGCCAGTTGTCGCGCATGAACTGCCAGATATTTTCTACCGGGTTCAGCTCGGGACATTTGGCTGGCAGGGCGATGATGCTGATATTGGCCGGTACTTCCAGCTTGCCGGTCATGTGCCACCCGGCCTGATC
>JBBQAU010000163.1:0-5574 GCA_038316685.1 Sphingomonadales bacterium | reverse complement strand
GCTGATCGCCGCTGGGATCGGGTTCGTTACCGTTGGGGCAAAGGGGTCACAGACTTCCACTGCCGCTTCGCGGGTCGAAGGGGGCATCCACCCGACCAGTTCATTGGGCAGCATCGACTTTTAACTCCGGAAAAGGTTGCTCCGGTGCTCGGCCCGGTCAACGATCGTTGCGGTCGTGTCCCTGGTGGTGGTGTCGTTTGACCTTGCCCTCGTTGCATGGCTCCCTTCGATGCCCCGTCTCCTTAACCGACGCGGGTTGATTCGTGGGCGCTCGCTGGAACTGGACGCGAGGTAACCCGCGCATATCTCGAAAAAGCTGGCGCTATCCACATCCCGCCCGAGCGTTTGCTCTAGTCAATCAAGCGGCTTAATAACTTTAAAGACAACCCCGACATTGCTGGCCTTTACAATCTGAAATCTAGACCCTTTGAAGCCAATCTCGGTCCCGTCAGAAAGGTCATACCTCAATTCTTGTGAGAAAGCCGGTCTGGCCATATCATTGAAGAACTCACGATATTGAATGGTAACCGTTCCTTTTGAAACCCCGGAGTAAATCAATTCTCGACGAAAGCCAGTTAAACCAATATTTATACATTGATCTACTTTGAAGTTTGCATTTGCTATCGGTTGTGTCTGAGTGACAAATCCCAGCGCCACTAGTCCGGTCAATTTAGAGGTGTCGTTTGCGTCCACAGTAACAAAGATGTCAGGCTTTGAAAGTCCGCGTCGCGGCTTTCCATCCCGGCTATACTTGAAAATTGCCCCTGTAGCGGCGTATACACTTTTACCTTTAAAGGAAGCCGGTTCTAACTCGCCAGCGGGGATAGTAACTTGGTAACCGGCCCCAACGTAACTACCGGAAAAAGTAGCATCGCTTGCGAGAACCAAACGCTCGGCCATCAAGTCGCCTTGCAAAGCCGACACCATGCTTTGGCCTAGTTCAACTTCAGTCTCAACTCCCGGCGGGGGTAAGTTGATTGTCTGTCTGGATATGAGCGAAGCTTGCTTACCCTCGCACGGCTTTATGCCCGCAAGGTTTTGGCCTTCGGCGGGTGATAAAACCCCGCTGCCAAATTGCAGTGCGAGAACGAAGGGCGCAACGAAGCGTCCAGAAGTTTGAAAGCCCATCGTTTGCCCCCGAGCGTGAGTGTACGGTTCAGCCCGCAGCTTAACCTACAAGGGTGACTGCCATCAACCGGAGCGGTCGAGCTAGGCTGGCGTCCTACGCCGGTCCTACTCGCTCAATCCGCCAACCCTCCCAACGTTGGCTAAGTCATTGAAAAGAATGGTGCTGCCGGTGAGGATTGAACTCACGACCTCAGCCTTACCAAGGATGCGCTCTACCACTGAGCTACGGCAGCATTTTTCCGGTGTTGAGGCGGAGCGCGGCTATGGTCTGAGGCGCGCGCGCTTGTCAAGACAAGTGACACCGTCAATACTGTGCATATGTCACCAAAGGACGAACGCGCCGACCGCTTGGCAGCGGCGCTGCGCGAGAATTTGAAAAAGCGAAAGGAACGCGCAAGGGCCGTTGCGCCGGGCCATCTAACGCCTGATCCGATTGAAGACGAACCGCGCTGATCACCCGCCCATGACAAAGGCGTTGAGTTTATTGCCATCCAGGTCGCGGAAATACCCGGCATAAAAACCGCCTTCACCGCGCGGTCCGGGCGGGCCATCACAGACACCGCCTTGCGCCAGCGCGATCGCATGCAGCCGGTCCACTTGCGCGGAGTCCTTAGCTTGAAGCGCCACCATCACGCCGTTGCCCACACTGGCAGGGGCGCCGTCAAAAGGCTTTGTCAGGGCAATCCCGGCCGCGCCATGGGGCACGCCCCAGGCGATGAAGCTGTCAAACTCCATCATCCGCCCAGTCCCCATCTCGGCGGCGATCGCATCATAAAATGCGGCACCCCGTGCCAGGTCATTGGTGCCAAGCGTCACATAGCCGATCATGTTGCCCTCCCGGATTTCCGATTCGTTTCGCGAACATTGAGGGAACATTTGCACTGCGTCAATCGTCACTGCAGGCGATGTTGTGTCCCCATGCCCGCTGTAATGAACAAGGCCGTCGCCTGCCCGTCGACATCGGCCGTGTGCCAAGCCCCGGGCGGGTTGATCGCATAATCCCCAACGGCGGGCGTGACGGTTACGGTGGTGCCGTCGACCAGTTCTTGATGAAGCGTCATGGCCCCTGTAATACACAGCACGATTTCGGCACCGGCGGGATGCGTCCCGCAGGAGTCCCAAGCCTCGGTGAATTGGTGAAGGCTCACCAGCCGCCCTTCTGCGCCGACGGACGCCGTTCGCGCGCTGTAATCGGCACACCATGCCATGTCGGTAAAAGGGGGCTGGGACTCGGCGGTCGCGCCAAGCCCGAGGTGGATGGGATCGTAAAAATAATGACGGCATTGCTGCTTTCCGCTCTCACATCGCGGCGCATTTTTCCTCAAGCCAGACAAGGTCGGCGCCTTCCATTTGCGGACCGAGTACGACCAGCACCCTGGCGTGATACCTATTCAGCCAGTCACGCTCGGCCTGATTCAGCCGATCGGCCATGATCAGCGATCGTTCGATCGGGCAGAAGGTGAGCGTTTCAAACCCGAGCATCGGTGCCTCGGCCCCCGCCATCACGCGGTCCTCGACGAGCACCAGATTCTCGATGCGGATGCCATATTCGCCCGCCTTATAATAACCCGGCTCGTTGGAGATGATCATGCCGGCGCGTAACGGTTCGGCGGGGCCGCCACCGGGATAATGGGGTGTTGCGATCCGCTGTGGCCCCTCATGCACCGCCAGATACGCGCCGACGCCGTGACCGGTGCCATGCGCATAATCGAGCCCCGCCTCCCACAACGGACGACGCGCGAACGCATCAAGTTGCCCGCCATTGGTGCCGTGCGGGAAGACGGCGGTCGCAAGCGCAATATGGCCGCGCAACACGCGCGTGAAGCGGTCGCGCATTTCCTCAGTCGGTGTGCCAATCGGCAGAACGCGCGTCACATCGGTCGTGCCATCGGCATATTGCCCACCCGAATCGACCAGATAAAGCTGGCCGGGCTCAAGCGCGATGTTTGAATGCTCGTCCACACGGTAATGCGGGCTCGCGCCATGCGCGCCGGTTGCGGATATCGTGTCGAACGAGGTGTCGAGAAGCACACCAGATGCCGCGCGGAACTCCAGCAGCTTGGCGACGCAGGATAGCTCGGTGAGCCCGCCCTTGACTGCTTGCGCCTCGACCCAGCGCAGGAAACGGGCGAGCGCCGCGCCATCACGCGCCGAGGCGGAACGGTGCCCGGCAATTTCAACCGGGTTCTTCATTGCCTTGGCGAGCACCACCGGATCGCGGAGCGACAGCACCGCTGCACCCCCTGCATCAAGCCGGTCGAAGATTGCCGCCACCGCGCGCTCCGGGTCCGCCGCGACGCGCTTGCCGGCATAGCTGGCGAGTGAGTCGGCAAAGGCTGCGCGATCATGCAGCCGGATCGCGTTGCCGAGATGCTGGCGGATCGCGTCGGTGATTTTTTCAGGCGCGATGAACAGATCGGCGGTGCCGTCAGCCTGCACGACGGCATAGGCGAGCGCGACGGGGGTATGCGCCACATCCTTGCCGCGCACATTGAGCGCCCAGGCGATCGAATCAAGCGCGGTCAGCACAACCGCGTCGGCCTTGCGATCGGTCAGCCAGTCGGCAATTGCGGCGCGCTTGGCAGCGTGCGACGCACCCGCCTGGACATCATCATGGATGACCAGCGTGGCGTCAGAGGGCGCGGGGCGATCAGGCCAGACGGCATCAACGGGATTGGTATCAACCGCAACCAGGCTCGCACCGCGTTCGGCCAGCGCCTTGCCCGCCTCCGCTACCCAACTGCGCGTGTGCAGCCACGGATCATAGCCGATCCGCGCGCCAGTGCTGGCATTCTCAGCCAGCCAGTCCGACACGCTGGTCTGCGGCACCGCGACATAATCCCATTGGTCGGCGGATACCTGCTGGCGCACTTGCAACGTGTAACGCCCGTCGGTGAAAATCGCGGCGGCCTCTGGCAGCACAGCGGCGGTACCAGCCGACCCCTGAAACCCGGTCAGCCAGGCGAGCCGCTGCGCATAGTCGCCAACATATTCGCTCATATGTTCATCGGTCAGCGGCACCACGAACCCATCAAGGCGATCACGCTTCAACTGGGCGCGAAGGGCGGCGAGGCGATCAGCATAGGTCGACATGGCAATTGTCCTGACGAAGTGAATGCGACCATTCTACGCCCGGGCCTGCCCCTAAGTCGAGCGGGCCTGCGCATCGCATCTCGACTTCGCTTCACGCAAGGCGATAGGGAGGGATATGGAAACCAGCCCCAAGCCGCCCATCGCGGAACGTCGCCCCCACAGCTTCACCGCGCACGGTGTCACCATCGAGGATGCCTATGCCTGGCTGAAGGACCCCGGCTATCCCGACGTGACCGACAAGGATGTGCTTGGCTATCTTGAGGCGGAGAACGCGTATTTCGAGGCGGTGATGGCCCCGCATCAGGCGCTGACCGACCGACTTTATGAAGAGATGAAGGCGCGGATCAAGGAAGACGATGCCTCGGTCCCGCAAAAAGATGGCGATTGGCTCTATTGGACCGCGTTTGAAACGGGCGGGCAGTATCGCAAATGGTGGCGCAAACCCATCGACGGTGGTCCGGACGAGCTGATCCTTGATGAGCCAGCCTTGGCCGAGGGGAAGGAATATTTCCGACTCGGCGCACTCTCTGTCAGCAATGACGGTGCGCTGCTGGCCTATGCAATCGACGATAACGGGTCGGAACGCTTCGAGGTGCGTGTCAAGGTGATCGCCAGTGGCGAACATTTGCCCGATGTAATCCCCGGCATGCTTTCCGAAATTGTCTGGGCGGCGGACGATAGCGGCTTTCTGTATGGCCTCGCCAATGAACAATGGCGCACCGACAATGCCCGTTTCCACAGGCTCGGCACGCCGATTGCCGATGATATCGAACTGTTCAAAGAGGCTGACGAAGGTTTTCGCGTCGGCGTGTCGGAGACAAGCTCGCGCGAATGGATCGTCATTGCCAGCGGCGATCATGTCACCAGCGAAATCTGGCTGCTCCCGGCAAGCGACCCGCTTGCCGTGCCTGTGCTGGTCAGCGCGCGGCAGGTCGGGCGCGAATATGACGTCGATGATCATGATGGCATGTTGTTCATCCACACCAACGATACCGACCCCAATTTTCGGCTGTGCACCGCGCGCATTGACGCGCCCGACGAATGGACTGAACTGATCGCGCCCTCGCAGCATTTCTACATGACGGGCGTGACGTGTTTTCAGGATTTCTTCATCGTCGACGGGCGAGAGGCCGGGCTCGATCAGATCGAGATCCACCGCTATGATCCCAGCATCGCGCCCCAGCGGATCGTCTTTCCAGAGGCGAGCTATGATGCGGGGCTCGGCGATAATCCCGAATATGCGATGGACGTGCTTCGGCTCGGCTATGAATCGATGGTCACCCCCGGCACGGTCTATGATTATGACGTAAAAACGGGCGAGATGACGGTCCTGAAGGTGCAGGAAATCCCGTC
>JBBQAU010000162.1:0-5687 GCA_038316685.1 Sphingomonadales bacterium | reverse complement strand
GTGGACGCAGAGCAAACAGGCGTGGGTGGTAATTCACGACGATGTGCCGTCACCGGCGACGCGGCCAGAGATGTTGGAAGAGTGGATGGGGTTGTTAATGGGGTCACGGGTGGGGGTGTAATCGTTAGGGCTGGCGGGATGTGCGTGGACACCCTATTCTGAACGTCATGAGCTATCTCGCCCGTCTTTCGCCTGTCCGTGCGGTGCAGGATTTGCGCTTTTTCCTTGCGCAGCGGCAGGCGTATGAACTGTGGTTCCTGCTGCTGGCAATTGTTGTCACGACCGGGCTGGTCGCCGCATTTGTCCATGATTCGCGCGAGGAACGGCCGTATCGCCGCAACATCATCTATGTGCAGCAATGGGCGCTGAGCCGCACCGATGCCGAAATCCACGCGCAGCAGAAGATTGACGGCGTCATCCAGACCAAGGCGATTGCCGATGAGGAAAAGCGGCGCAAGGATTTGCAGGGGCAGTATAAACGGCTCGACGACAAGCTCAAGGCGATGGGCATCTGAGCGCGGATCGCTGGATGGGCGCAGCGCTGACGCTTGGCTCGCGCGCGCGCGGGCGGACGGCACCCAACCCCAATGTCGGTTGTGTGATCGTCAGCAATGGCCGCGTGGTCGGGCGTGGCTGGACGCAAACCGGCGGGCGTCCGCATGCCGAGGCGGTGGCGCTTGAACAGGCGGGCGCGGCGGCGACGGGCGCGGTGGTTTACACAACGCTTGAGCCGTGCGCGCATCGATCCGCGCGAGGACCGGCATGTTGCGATCTGCTGATCGCCGCGCGCGTGGGTCGTGTCGTGATTGCGCTGCGTGATCCTGACACGCGCACCGATGGCAACGGGATTGCGCGGCTGGAGGCGGCGGGGATTGCGGTGTCGGTGGGGGACCGTGCGCTTGATGCGGCGCGGTCCATGGCGGGGTTTTTGACGCGGCAACGGATCGGGCGACCACTCGTCACGTTAAAGCTGGCGGTGTCGCTTGATGGTAGAATCGCGCGCGCGGACGGATCGAGCAAGTGGATCACCGGACCGCAAGCGCGCGCGCATGCGCATCTCGAACGCAGCCGCAACGAGGCGATATTGGTGGGGCGCGGGACGATTGCGGCTGATGCGCCCACGCTTGATGTGCGGCTGGAGGGATTGGAGGATCGCGCGCCACGCCGTCTTGCGCTGAGCCGGACGCCGGTGGAAGGTTGGGAGACGATCCATGAACCTGCCGACATTGCCGGGCTGACAGGCGTTGACCATCTGATGATCGAGGGCGGGGCGGGGGCGGCAAGCGCTTTCCTTCAATGCGATCTGCTGGACCGTTTGCTGCTTTACCGTGCGCCAATCCTGATCGGGGAGGGGATGGCGGCACTGGGTGATATTGGGCTTGAGACATTGGCCGACGCGCATGACCGCTGGGCGCTGGTTGATACGCGGATGCTTGGCAGCGACCGGCTCGATGCGTATGACCGCATCAGGAGCTGAGCGATGTTCACGGGCATTATCACTGATCTGGGCACCATCACGCAGAGCGGTATGCAGCGCGATCTGCGCGTCGTCGTTGCGTGCGGTTATGACATGGCGAGCATCGCGATCGGCGCGTCGATTGCATGTTCAGGCGCGTGTTTGACAGTCGTGGACAAGGGGCCGGACTGGTTTGCCGCCGATGTATCGGGCGAAAGCGTGACCAAGACCGCTGCTGGCATGTGGGATACTGGCCGCCGCCTCAATCTGGAACGCGCGCTGAAAATTGGTGACGAGCTGGGCGGGCATATTGTGACGGGCCATGTTGACGGTGTCGCCGAAGTGACCGCCGTGACTGAAATCGGCGGGTCGCACCGCGTGACGATCCAGGTGCCAGCCGACATCGCGCCCTTCATCGCCTCAAAAGGTTCCATCACGGTCGATGGCGTGTCGCTGACCGTGAACGAAGTGGTTGATGGCGGCAACGGCACCGGCTTTTGCATCAACGTCATCCCGCACACCTGGGCCGTCACGACATTGGGCGAATATGCTGCTGGCCGTCCGGTCAATATCGAGATTGACGTGCTCGCGCGCTATCTGAAGCGGATGCGTGATCAGCTCGCGCTGGCCTGATCACGAAACAATCACATCGGGGTGATAAGCCGCAGTTGACTTTCACATTGTGGTGTGATTATGCTGCAGTATGAGTATCGCCCTGATCCAAAAAGTCCGTCGCCTCGTCACTGAAGGCGGCATGTCGCGTTCAGGCCTTGCCCGTGCGGCTGGCCTCCACGCCAATACCTTGCGCGATCTGGAGGAGGCCGACTGGAACCCGACCGCCGAGACGTTGCGCAAGCTCGAGATGTTCCTGTTCTCCAACGATGACACGCGAACGCTCGTCCCGATTGAGGAGATCATCGATGAAGCGCGTAATGGCCGCATGTTCATTCTGGTCGATGATGAAGACCGCGAGAATGAGGGTGATCTGATCATCCCTGCGCAAATGGCGACGCCTGATGCGATTAATTTCATGGCGACGCATGGCCGCGGCCTGATCTGCCTGACGCTGACGCGCACGCGCGTCGAGCAATTGGGGCTGGAGTTGATGAGCCGCGCCAACGGCACCCGGCTCGAAACCGCCTTCACCACATCGATCGAGGCGCGCGAGGGGGTGACGACGGGCATTTCAGCGGCGGATCGCGCGCGCACCGTCTCGGTCGCGATTGATGCCGGTAAGAACCGCGATGATATCGTGACGCCGGGCCATGTCTTCCCGCTGATCGCGCGCGACGGCGGCGTATTGGTGCGCGCGGGACATACCGAGGCGGGGGTTGATATCTCTCGGCTTGCCGGGCTGAACCCTTCCAGCGTGATCTGCGAGATCATGAAGGATGACGGCACGATGGCGCGGATGGACGATCTGATCGCGTTTGCCCGGCTGCATAATCTGAAAATGGGCACGATCCGCGATTTGATCGCCTATCGCCGCAAGCATGACCACCTCGTCGAAAAGCGCGCAGAAATGGCGTTTCAGAGCCGTTGGGGCGGCGAATGGCGGGCGATGACGTTCTTCAACAAGGCAACAGGTGATGAACAGATCGCGCTGGTGAAGGGCCATATCGACCCTGATCACCCGACATTGGTGCGGATGCACACCATGTCGATGTTCGTCGATGTGTTTGGCGAGCAATCCGAACGCACCGGCTTGTTGTCGCGCTCCATGGAACTCATCGCCGAGGCAGGTGCAGGCGTGATCGTGCTCATTAACCGGCCGATGAAGGACCTTGCCACGCGCTTCATGCGGTTGCGGCAAGCGGGCAAGGCCGCCGGTGCGCCCGAGGTTGAGGAACTGCGCGATTATGGTGTGGGCGCACAGATTTTGGCGGAACTGGGCGTGCAGGACATGGTATTGCTGACCAACACCCACCACACGCTTGTCGGGCTTGACGGCTATGGCCTGTCCATCGTCGGCGAACGACCGATCCCCGGCACGGGAGGCGAATGATGGCCAAAATCCTGATCGTTGAGGCCCGTTTCTATGACCATCTGAACGACTTGCTGATCGCGGGCGCGCGCGCCGCGATTGAGGCGGCGGGGCATGCGCATGAAACGATCACCGTGCCCGGCGCGCTCGAAGTGCCCGGTGCGATCGCGCTGGCGAGCGAGTGCGGCGCTTATGACGGCTATGTCGCGCTGGGTGTCGTGATCCGCGGCGAGACCTATCATTTCGAGATTGTCGCGGGCGAAAGCGCGCGCGGGCTAATGGCGCTCAGCATGGATGGGCTCGCCATCGGCAATGGCATCCTGACGACCGAAAACGAGGCGCAGGCGTTGGCACGCGCGCGCCCTGCCGAGAAGGACAAGGGCGGCGAGGCAGTCAGGGCGGCGCTGGCGATGATGGCGTTAAAGGCGCGTTTTGGAGGGTGAGCGGGCCGGTTCTTTTTACCGAGCGGCTCATCCTGTGGCCATTGGCGGCGGAGGATTTTGAGGCCTGGGCAGAGTTTCAGGCCGATGAAGAAACGATGCGCTTTCTGGGCGGCGTTCAATCGCGCGCGACGGCGTGGCGCAGCCTGTGCGCAATGGCGGGGGCGTGGACGATCCGGGGCTATTCGATGTTTTCGGTGATTGAGCGCCTAAGCGGGCGGTGGATCGGGCGGATCGGCCCGCATTATCCCGAAGGCTGGCCCGCGCGTGAGGTCGGCTGGGGTGTCCTTCCCGCCTTTGCTGGCAAGGGATATACCCATGAAGCCGCCGTTGCCTCCACTGATTATGCCATTGATATCCTGGGTTGGGATGCGGTGATGCACATTATCGATCCTGAGAACCTGCCCTCGATTGCGCTGGCGAAGCGGCTCGGATCGGTCAATCGCGGGCCAACGCGCATGCCCGAACCTTTTCACGAAGCGCGCGTCGACGATTGGGGCCAAAGTACCGCTGAATGGCGGGCGCGGCGCGGAGCAGGGTTGTGACTTCTTATACCAAGACTCGTTGATCCTGACCGATAAAGCCCCCCCCTGAAGGAGAGCGGGGAAGAACCGAACTGACCGAGCCTTGTCATAACCCCATTCGGTAATTGTCACTGGCTACCGCAGGCGTCACTGCGCCTGAAACCCGGCAGTCGGGTTATACAACGAAACGCCTGCAGCCGCCGAGTCACAGAATTGCTGTGCTCCTGCCATCACGGCAGCAGTGCGAACGGCGATTTTTATTTGTTAACCTTTGTCATAGCCTACCGCCGAGGGGATACCAAATGCTCGAGTCGATAGGAAAGTTTTTGCGCGGGCAGGAGCCGCAGAAGGAAGCGGACGTGGCAAACGACAGTCCAAACGAAACGCATGAGGCCGACGCGCCCGGTGTGACCGCAGCAGAGCCGCGATCTGAGCTGCTTTCACTGCTCGAAGCAGTGAATGAGCAGTGCCTGACGTTGCAGATTGAACACACGCGCGCGGCGTCCGAATCGAAACGCGAGTTGGATACGCTGACAGCGCGAATGACGACGCTCGTTCCGCAATTCGTCAAGGCGGTGGAAGCGCAGGCCTAAGGCGAAAAGTTGGCCGGCCGGCTTTTGCGATCAGAAATTGAGCTGTTGCGAAAGCTTGACGACGCAAAGGGAGAAATTGATCATTATCGGCCGCTCGCGCTGAATTTCGAAGACACGCTCCTCACAGAGCAGAAACGGTCGGCTGAGGGTGCCCGCGACTTTGCAGCGCTTGAACTGAACAAGCCAAGACCGAGCGTAGGCTCGAGCTTGTTGTCAGTCATCTCACGCTCGCCGAAACCGAGATGCAGCGCACCGCAGAGTCCAACGCCGCCTTCGCCACCAAGGCGCACGAGCACGACTTTGCCATGGAAGGGGCGATGCGCGAAATTGCGCAAATCAATTCGGACCTGGTCGCGCGCACAAGCGAAGCCGAGCGTCAGAGCGTCGAGATCACCGATCTTGCGGTGAAGTTAACCGCTGAGCGCGATAGCGCGGTGAGAGCCCAATCAGCCTTGACGTCATTGCAGGCCGATTATGACCGCTTCAAGCGGGCCAACAAATCGGCGATTAAGGATTTCGAGGTTCGCGACCTGCGCGTCAATGAGCTTATTGCCCAGCGCGATTGGCAGATATTTGACTATGAAACCCGCTACGCCGCGCAGCAATCGCGCATCGAGTTTCTTGTCAAGAAGAACGAAAGCCAGCGCGGCGACATCCTTCGGCACATCGACCATATCGGAAAACTCGAAT
>JBBQAU010000161.1:0-5723 GCA_038316685.1 Sphingomonadales bacterium | reverse complement strand
CGCGAACAGGCCATGGTGCTCGCCTCGAACGGCGGCGTCGTGCTCCAGATCGGCAACCGGATCGAGATTTTGCGTGATGATGGTCTGCCGGTGCGGGTCGTTTTCTCCTCGCTTCCGCCCAATTTGCGCGCGCGGCCAACGCTTTCGGTTACGCTTGATGCCAAATCGGCTGGCGCACGTCCGGTTACGATTAGCTATCTGACCGGCGGCTTTAGCTGGAACGCGGATTATGTCGCGTTGTTTGATGAGGCCAAAAGTGTGATTGATGTGCAGGGCTGGGTCACGCTACAGAATAACGGCGGCACCAGCTTCATAAATGCCGATACAGTGCTGGTCGCGGGCAATCCTGGGCAGGATAATCGCGGCCGGACAGGCTTTGCGCCTGGCACTCTCGCGGGGACTGAATCGGCGGAGCGGGCGCGGCTTGGCGACTATTATCTTTATCCGATCGCCGGGCGGACGACGATTAGCGCCAATCAGCAAAAGCAGGTGAGTTTTTTAAGCGTCGATGCCGTTCCGGCGCGCAAGGCCTATGTCTTTCGCAACGACTGGCAACAGAGCTTTGGCGAGGGGCAAAGTGTCGCGACGGTGCTCAACTTCTCGTCATCACGTAGTGGCGGTCTGGGCGATGCGCTGCCCGCAGGGACGGTGCGGGTCTATGTCCGTGATGCCAAGGGTTCGCCCCAATTTATCGGCGAGAATGCGATTGGCCACACCCCGATGGGGTCAAGTCTCGCGATCAAGACCGGCGAGGCGTTTGACGTGAAGGTCCAGCCAATCATCGACAAGCGCGAAAAGATCTTGAGCGATGAATGGGAACGCAGCGCGCGATTTCGCATCAAACGGGGCGGTGCGACCGATACCGTCACCGTTGATCGTGCGGTCACCTATTATCGGACGACAATGCGCTACCGGCTGACCAATGCCCGTCCCAATGCCGTGACGGTTGATGTCGTGCAGGCGGGTCTGGACAACTGGTGGCATGATACGCGCGTCCCAAGCGAGAGCCTGCCCGGCGAGCAACGCTCAATTGACGAGCGTGTCTGGCATGTGCCGGTCCCCGCCAATGGCGAGGCGATGCTGACGGTTTCCTTCGACACGCGGTACTGATCCCTATGCGCGGGCTGTTGGCCCTGTTGTTACCAGCCGCGCTGATTGGGGCGGCACCGGCCCGGGGGCAGTCGGTCGTCACATCGGCGGGACCGGCGACGGTTTCTGTCACGGTGTATCGTGCGCCCAACCGCGGTGCCAATGAGGCGATTGACCGCGACGCCCCGCAAGGCTTTGCGCTGATTACCGAAACCCGGACGATCACGATTCCAGCAGGCCGCGCGACCATCCGGTTTGAGGGCGTGGCGGGCAATATCTTCCCCGAAAGCGCGATCGTCAGCGGTCTGCCTGGCTCGGTGCGGGAGAAGAATCTGGACGCCGCGCTTTTGTCCCCACGTAGTCTTTATGATCGGGCGCTCGGGCGAAGGGTGATGCTGCGCCGGACGGATAAGGCAACCGGCAAGGTCAGCGAGGAACAGGCGGTGATTCGCTCAAGCGCGACGGGCGCTGCGATCATCCAGACAGGTTCGGGTTTTGAGGCGTTGCGCTGTAGCGGGATGCCCGAGACGCTGGTCTATGACGACGTTCCCGCCGGGCTGTCCGCAAAGCCCAGTTTGTCAGTGGAAACCGATAGCGCGCAGGCGGTGAGAGTGACGATCACGCTGTCTTATCTGGCAGGCGGTTTTGATTGGCAGGCGGATTATGTTGTGCGGTTGGCCGCTGACGGTCGCCATGCCGATTTATTTGCGTGGGTGACGCTTGCGTCAAGCGATGTAACCAGCTTTGCCAATGCCGCGACGCAGGTGGTGGCGGGCAAGCTAAACCGAGAATCACAGCCTGAATTCGGCCGTTATGGAGAGAGCGTCCTGTCGCTGAAATGCTGGCCTGACCCCGATTATGGCGCGCGCGATTTGGCGTTTGTCGGCGCACCCCCGCCGCCACCCCCACCAGCCCCTGCGATGATGATGGAGGCGCGCTCGATGGACATTGTCGTGACCGGGGTGGCCGTGCGCAAGGCGGTTCAGGAGGAACTGGGCGACCTCAAACTCTATCGAATCACCGATCGCGTGACGGTTGCGTCAAAGGCCCAGAAGCAGGTGGCGATGCTTTCGCAACCCTCGGTGCCGCTGGCGACGGTTTATGTCACAGAGATTTCAGGCGATCATGCAGATGGACCAGTGCTGACGCTGCGGGGCAAGAACCGCAAGGAGGCCGGCCTTGGCCTGCCATTACCCGCGGGGCAGGTCGCGGTGTTTGACGATGCGGGTCAGCGCCCGATCCTGATCGGCGAATCATCGACCGATGACAAGGCCGTCGGTGAGGACGTGGAGTTCAAACTTGATGTGACCCCCACTGTCCGCGCCGAACTAACGCCGGTCGCGAGGACCAGGCTTGCGACGCAATACCGGCTGGTCGTCACTAACGCTCATCCTTGGCCGATTGCCTATGAGGCAAAGATTGCTCCGGATGCTGCGGTGATTTCCGCTGTTTCCTCCCGACTCGGCAAGCGCGATGGCAAGCTGATTTGGGCGACGACTGTGCCCGCCAATGGCACCGCGACGCTTGCCTATCGTCGGACCACGCCGCGCTAATCGATCTCGCGCACCCGTTCATCATGCCCGGTGCCTGAGCTCAGGAAAACAAGCCCCATCAGCGCGGCCGTCATCATTGACGTCCCACCAAAGCCGCCAATCGCGGCCGCAATGGTGATCCATGATAACGGGCCATAGCCATAGTCGAGCAACATGATCGAGCCTGCGACGATAACGCAGGTGGCCAGCGCCATCCAGCGCAGCATCAGCCGATACCGCGCCCAGGCAAAGGCGGCGGCGTGTGGATCATCCAGTCCGGGCAGGGATTTCGGCATGGCTTTCAATTGCACGCCAAACGTGAGATTCTCAATCCCTGCTAAAGGGCAGGTGCAGTTTACGGGGTCGGCGATGACAATTGGGGCAATTCTGGGCGGCAAAGGTACAGAGGTGATCTTCGTCACCCGCGAACAAAGCGTGATGGAGGCGGCATCAATGCTCGCCAAGCGACGAATCGGCGCAGTGCCCGTGATGGAAGGCCCCCGCGTCATTGGCATTTTTTCAGAACGCGATGTGATACACGCGCTCGACGTCCATGGTGCAGAGGCGCTGTCGCGCACGGTTGCCGATGTCATGACTTCGCCTGCAATTACAGTCGGGCCGCAGGATTCGGTGATGGGCGCGCTATCGCTGATGACGCGGCGTCGGATCCGGCATTTGCCGGTGATTGAGGGCGATACGGTGATCGGCGTCGTCTCAATCGGTGATCTCGTCAAATACCGTATCGACCGAATCGAGGCCGATGCGGCCGCCATGCGCGATTACATCCAGTCGGCATAAGGGCTGCTTAGGCAGATTTCAGCTTGCCGCGTCCCGCGATCATCAGCAACTCGTCGATCACACTGCGCGAGAACAGGGCAAGCCAACCAGAATAGATTGCACCCCCCGCCGCAACTAAGATGCCCAGCCGCAACGGCGGTGCAAGCAGCGGAAGCACCTGATCGATCAGCAGGACGCAGATTGCCATCCCGGTTGCCGCCAACGCGGATGGCAATATCGAATCAAACACTGTCGCAGCCGACACGCCGATAATAGGCAAGGATCGGTGCAGGCAGATGCCGAGATAGAAAGGGTAGGCCACCAGCCAGGAGACTGCCAGCCCGATCACACCATATTGCACACCGACCAAATAAGAGAAGACAAGAATGATGGCGCCGGTGGCCCCATTCTGGACGCTCATCCCCGGTCTGCCGCGAGCGTCGCAGGCGGGTGCGATCAGCGTTATTAACGTCCGCATTGGCATGGCAAAGCATAACAGGCGCACGATCGGGATGGCCTCTGCCCATTTTGGCCCGAGCAGCGTCAGCACCAGTGGTTCGGCAGTGACGGCCAGCCCGCAATAAAAGGGCAGTGCCGCGACCATGATGATTCGCACACTGCCGGCAAAGGCGCGGGCCACTGCCCCTTCGTCATGTTGTATCCGGGCATACGCCGAAAAGGCGACTTCGTTGAGCGGAGGCATTACCTTTGAGACGAATATCTGGCTCAGAAACAGGCTGGTCGTATAGATGCCTAGCAGGTGCGGATCAAAACTGCGCCCGGCGATGAAGACATCGGCCTGACTTTCAACAAACCAGAAAAGCTGGCTGATCGCCATCAACGCTCCATAGCGCGCAAGATGCCCAGCCCCCCGAAAGTTGAAACTCGGCCAGACCAGCCAGCGAACCGTTATCGACATGCCGATCGCCTTGAAGGCAAACATCACGATCGGCGCGAAGACAAGCGTCCACACCCCCCAACCCAGCAGCGCCCCGCCAAGCGCTGATCCGGCGCTGGCGATCGAGGCAGTGATGTTAATCCGCGCCTGTTTGCGGAACTCCATGGTGCGCGACAATAACGCATAGGGTAAGGCGATGAACGGGGTAGTCAGATAGATCAGCGCCTGCACATAAAGCATTTGGCCGATCATGGGCTGACGATAATAGGCCGACGCCAGCGGTGCGAGGATTAACTGGATCGCTGCGAGCACGACATTGACGAGGATCAGCATCCCGAAAAGCTGACGAATCTGCAGCTGGGTGATCTCTTTTTGCTGGATAAGACCGCTCGCCAGGCCAAAACCATTAAGCATGTTGAGCAGCAGCACCACCACCTGCGTCATCGCAAAGAGGCCATAATCGGCCGGTGTTAAAATGCGAATCACCATAAATGTCGCCGCCCATTGGACGAGTTGCGCGACGATCTGGCTGCCGGAACGCCAGATTACCGCGCTTCGGACCTTGTTGCCGAGCGACTCCGAATCGTGATTGGTGGGCTGGATCGGTGATTCCATGGTGCATATCCATGCAACCAATCTACTTACGGAGGGGTAAACCTCAGGACTTCTGCGGGTTTGACGCTGCATTGTAAGAAAATTGCAAAAAGCGTTTGACGGGTATGAAAGCCGCACATATAACCCACTCCACCGCAGCGACGAACCATTTGGTTTGCCACCACGGTCACCATAAACCAGGCGCAAGACCGCTCCACTAAAAAGGGGTTCGGGAAGGCGTCGGGCTTTTGCGCTCTTTGACATTGTTGGTTTAGATGAAGGGACATGTGGGCGGCGGCTCCGGGTCTGACGGTTTTAAGGCGTCAGCAACTCGGTAAATTAAGCCGTTCCTATATGTCTCAATACATATCCACAGTAATATGTAATGTGCAGGAATGGCTCCTTGAAATGAGCTTGTTCGACGGGAATATTCCATCCCGCCGTTCAGGAACATCAAACTTGAGAGTTTGATCCTGGCTCAGAACGAACGCTGGCGGCATGCCTAACACATGCAAGTCGAACGAGACCCCTAACTTCGGTTGGCGGGTCTAGTGGCGCACGGGTGCGTAACGCGTGGGAATCTACCCTTGGGTTCGGAATAACAGCGAGAAATTGCTGCTAATACCGGATGATGACGTAAGTCCAAAGATTTATCGCCCAAGGATGAGCCCGCGTAGGATTAGCTAGTTGGTGAGGTAAAGGCTCACCAAGGCGACGATCCTTAGCTGGTCTGAGAGGATGATCAGCCACACTGGGACTGAGACACGGCCCAGACTCCTACGGGAGGCAGCAGTGGGGAATATTGGACAATGGGCGAAAGCCTGATCCAGCAA
>JBBQAU010000160.1:0-5782 GCA_038316685.1 Sphingomonadales bacterium | reverse complement strand
TGACAGTGCCCACCCCGTGATTGAAGGACCAGAGGCGCTCACGCAGTATGATGCGATCATCGTCGGTTCGCCAACGCGGTTCGGCCGGATGTCAGGCCAGATGGCGGCGTTTTGGGATACGGCTGGGGGCCTGTGGATGCGTGGCGCGATGAACGGCAAAGTGGGTGGTGCCTTTACATCGACTGCCAGCCAGCATGGCGGGCAGGAACAGACGCTGTTTTCAATTATCACCAATCTGATGCATTTCGGACTAACTATTATCGGGCTGGATTACGGCTACAAGGCGCAGATGGGCCTTGGTGAAGTTATGGGCGGATCGCCTTATGGCGCAACGACGATTGCTGGCAGCGATGGCAGCAGGCAACCGAGCGAGATTGACCTTGGCGGTGCGCGCTATCAAGGACGAAGGATTGCCGAGGTTGCGACGAAACTGACCGCCTGATCAATTATGGATAAACCGGCGGCAGCCCGGTGGAGGGCGTTATTGGCAGCGTCGGGGGCGGTGGCGGGATTATCGCGCGAATTGCAGTGTCGGCGGTTGTCGGCTGTGCGGCGAAGTCGCGTCTTGCGCGGACGAATATTGAACGCGCGATGGCCGATCCCGGCACTGACAGGTCGGCGCCAACCCAGCGCCAATGCCAAGGTTCCCAGGTTACACTTTGTGCGTTGCCGACGGGAAAGGACAACTCAAACCCGAATTCGGGAGCATGAGCGAGCAGCCATCTTCCCGCCGCCGTTGCGGCAAAGCAGGCGCTGACATCGGCGCATGTCGGTGATGGCCGTGTGCCAAAGTCAATCGCATAGCCCGTCGCGTGCTCGCTATAGCCAGGCGGGCCAACGAAGCGCGCGCGGTCCGCTGCATCCCGGTGGCGTTTACCGGGACCGATCTGACCACAAAAAACGAACTGCTGGTGCGTCACTGTCCGAAAGCAGGATACAGCGCGGATCTTGCCGGCAAGACCCGGCACCGCATCGGCTGCGGCAATCAGCCGAACAAGATCGGTCCGCGCTTCGCGCCGCAACAGACACCTCCCGTTGAGCGCGAATCCGGCCGGGGCCGCGACCAGGTCGCTCGGGCGAACCTCAGTATAGGGCAAATGGCCAAGCATCCGGCCATCTGGTGCGGCGCCAAGATCTTGATCGACGCACAGTTTTTCGGCGTTTGCCAAAGACGGTATCAGAAGATGCATTACCAGCGTCATTAGGAACGTTTTATGCATGATTCCCCCGGCAACCGCGCTTTTAGTGGCACGGGCGCGCCGGGCGTGGCAAGCGCGGAGGATGATCAGCGACAATCTACTTTTCATCGATGGCGAAGCCATTGTCATTGACAAGCCAACTGGCTTGCCGGTGGACCCGCCCCGCGACGGCGCGCTGTCGCTGGAGAACCATTTGCAGAGCCTGACCTTCGGCTTTGCTCGATGGCCGCAAGCGGTACACCGGCTTGATCGCGATACCAGCGGCTGCCTGCTGCTCTCGCGTAACCCCAAGGCGCATAAACGCTTCCAAAGTGTTTTTGAGGCAGGCCTTGTCACAAAAATTTATCTGGCGGTGCTCGACGGCATACCAGAAGAATTGAGCGGCATGGTTGACCTGCCGATTGATAAGATCAGTTCGGAAGCTGACGGCTGGCGTATGGTCATTGACGCCAAGGGCAAGCCATCGCGCACACATTGGACGCTGGTCCGCGTCATCGGTCACCAATCGCTCGTAGAGTTCCGCCCCGAGACGGGGCGCACGCATCAGATTCGCATACACGCCGCAGCCGGGCTTGGTGCGGCCGTGGTCGGCGATCCGGTGTATGGCCGGACCGGGCCGCACGGCATGCTGCTCCACGCCGCCGAGTTGATCGTGCCGCGTGAGGGCAAGCCCGATGTTGCCGCCAGATCCCCGCTGCCCGAACGGTTTATCGCCGCAGGTTTTGCACCGGAGCCGAGCGATGGCTGACTATCTCCTTCCCGAAGCCGCAATCGAAGAGGAACGGTTTCTGGCAGCGTCGGGGCCGGGCGGGCAGAATGTCAACAAAGTCGCCACCGCTGTGCAGTTACGGGTTGCTGTGTTCAGGCTCGGCCTTGCGCCTGATGTCTATCACAGGCTTAAGATTCTGGCCGGAACCAAGCTGACCCAGGCGGGTGAGCTGGTCGTCACGGCGCGCAAATTTCGCACCCAGGACGCCAACCGCTCAGATGCCCGCGCGCGAGTCTCGGCGCTGATCGGCAAGGCCCATGAGCGACCGGTGCGGCGGGTCAAAACGAAGCCAAGCAAGGCCGCCAAGGCGCGCCGCGTCGATGAGAAAAAGGGACGCAGCGAGGTCAAGGCAGGGCGCGGACGGGTGTCGGTGGAATAGCGCCTTGTGGACTTAGGTCGATCCACCTCATGAAATTAGGGTGATACCCACCCCAATCTCGTCCTGCCGGGCATGGTCGGGACACCCCGCGCAGCTTTAAGAGATTTGTGCGCGTTAAACTTGGTTCTGGTGAAACAGCGTCTTTGTCTATGCGCCCAATGCCGGGGAACGCAGCGCCGCAGCGCGCGTTCCCCGGCGTATCGGCATCACAGACCCACGACGCCGCCATCATTCTTGGTGATGACGATCGTCGCTGAGCGTGGGCGGCTGCCGGTCGCTGGGCCCGCCTGGCTTGCAGGCCAGTTGCTGGTGATGTTCGCGGGCCCGCCATTTTCGCCCGGATGCTGAATGTTGACGAACACCGATCGGCCGTCAGGCGTAGAATCGATGCCCGTGATCTCGCATTGGACAGGCCCGACGAGGAACCGGCGCAGCTGCGTTCCTGGCAACGCGCCACGCCGCGTTGTCTGGGTGGTGCCGCCCGCATTGGTGATTGTCACGTTACCGCCGTCACCGACACTACCGGGAAATGCGACCAGCATCTGGTTGTTGGTCACATCGGTAAAGGCACCGTCGTCAGTCTGCACCCAGAGCAACGGTGAAACGAGGCCGGTAGCGTTGCTCGGGCGACCAAACCACAAACCATCGGGGCTCGAAAAATCATTGGTTGCATCAAGACCCGACAGATTAATGTTGGCCGCGTCCAGATCTGATCCGGCAGCGAACACATAAATATCCCAGGTGAAGCTGGTCGCCTCAGAAGTATTACCCGCTTCTCGCAGCCGCAGAATATGGCCGTTGCGATTGCCAACCGCCGGGCTTGGCGCATCGACATAAACGCGCGGATTGGCCGCATCGGTCGTCGCCGCGGTGCGGCTCGCATTGTTGGTCAGCGTCAGATACATTTCGCCATTTACCGGATTGACCGCCGTCCATTCCGGGCGGTCCATTCTGGTGGCACCCACCGCATCCGCCGCAAGGCGCGTATGCACCAGAACGTCAACCTGATCGGCAAACGAATAGACGGTGTTAGCCGGGGTCAATGGTCCCGAGCCAAAGGTCAGCGGGAGCCACTGACCCGTGCCATCGGCACTAAAGCGCGCCACAAAGAGCGTGCCCGCATCGAGATATCTGTCACCAACGGCGAGCCGGTCAGCTGCGGTTGCATCGCCCGCCACCCACGGTGCCGCCGATACGAATTTGTAGAGATATTCATTCTGGGCATCGTCGCCCATGTAAAAGGCAGGACGCCTCCCGACCACGAAAAGGGACGGCCATGCACCTTCGTGATTGAAGCGACCAAGCGCAGTGCGCTTACGCGGCGTCGATGTTGGGTTATAGGGATCGATTTCAACAACCCAGCCATATTGATTGGGCTCGTGGCGGAAATCGTCAGTTGCGCTGGCACCTGTGGCCTGCACGTCCCAGCGACGGAACAACGTATTCGCCGGGCTGGCTGCCGCAACACTCGCCCAGCCATAATTGCCATTGGTGCTGCCCACGCCAAAACGCGCCAGTCCCGTAATTTCCTTTGGCGTCCGGCGCGGATTGTCGACAGCGGTTGGACGGCGGAAATAGCCCGCCCAATTTTCTTCGCAGGTCAGGTTGGTGCCCCAGAGTGTAAATCCGTTGGCGCAATTGTTGATCGTTCCGCGACCATCGGTGCCCGCTGGCGAAAACTGTGTGCGAAGCAATGGGCTGCCGCGTGCCGGACCGTTAAAAGTCATTGGCGTTGCTGGGGTGATGCGGCGATTGAGTGCGCTGCCGACTACATAGCTCCACGCACCAGCGGCGCTGCGCACCGTCTCGATCACGCTTAGGCCGTGACAGTCGATTTCCTTCTGCGCTTCGGATTCGGGGCGAACCCCGCCGACGCTGGTTGGGCCATTCACGTGAAGATAGGATTGATTGATGTTTTCGTGATTGATCACCAGCAGCCCGCGCGTGTTGCTATTGTCGTCACGTGCTGCCCCGGTGGCGGCAAGGCCATACCAGTAAATCGCATCATGATGGTCTCCAGCGCGATTGGCGTAATCGGTATCGTTGCCATTGTTGAGGGACGCCGGAACCGTATTATTGATCGGATCACCCAACGAGTACAAGATTGTCGCTGTGTAGCCGGGTGGCAAGGTGACGACATCGAGCCGGTTCTTGGGGATGGCCGTGAAGCCAAGCTGCGCCGGCGATACCGCAACTGTGATGTCCGAAGCGGTGACGCTGCCGGCCGAATCGGTGACGGTGTAGCGAAACACCATATTAGTCGTCGCGCTGACGCTTGGCGCGATGAAGGTTGCGGAGCCGGCGGTGGGGTTCGTGAGCGTAACCGAAGGGCCGAACACCTGAACAAATTGCTGCGACACAATCGGCGCATTGTCGACTGCGACGCCCGTCAGGCTGACAACGCGACCTGAAGTGGTTGCGCCAGACGATCCGGTGGTCACAGTAGCGGGCGGATCAATCGCCACTGGCCTTGCCACAATCGATGATACTGCGTTGCACCCGCTCAGCAGCGATCCGCCGAACACGGCAAATGCCGCAGCCGATGTGCCGCTGCGAAAAATGTCACGACGCGAATAGCGCCTGTCGACCATTTCATTGAGCGACTCGCCCGCCGACCGATTGGTATCAATGTCGCCATCATCATAACCGATGATAAAACCCGCTGAATCCGCCATTTTGATCCCCTTGTATTGCGATTATGCGGATGCTGAACGCCCCGTCGATGAAGACTGTGGATTCCCAACGTTGCACAGTGATGGCGAGGACGTGACGATGCAGAGACATTGCCGTGACAGGTTAATGACTGTGCCAATCAACCCCGTGCTGCACCGGCAACTGCGGCAAGGGACGATGCTCTGGCCGTGATTTTATTCAACAATAGACCGACGAAGCGCGGCCATCTCAATCAAGAGCGGCGTTAGCGCACCCCAAAAGCCGCACCGGCAAAGGTGAAGCCCGGTAAGGTGGTGGTGTCGGCAACTGATCCGCCGAGTGCAACGCCGACTTCCACGGCTTGTGGTCCAAAGAATCGACCACTGATCGTGCCCGTGACGGTGCGAACGGCGCTGGTCAGGGGCGCTACGAAGTTGCCGGTTGCCGGGTCAAGCGGTGCCGTTGCCGCAAACGTGCCGAGATCAACGTCAGCGCCGCCAGCACCGACGGGCGTGCCAACCAGCCGAAGCGAGATTGTTACCCGCCGTCCCGGCACATCGGACGCGATCGACACTGTGCTACGCGCAAGTGAAAAGGTGCGCGATGAGGAACCGTCGCGGACAAAGGCCGTGGCGAAGACGAGCGTGCGGCTGAACGTGCCGGATGCAGACGCCAAAACATCGGTCGCGAAAGTGGTTATGCCTATTACGCAATGATATTGTCGGCGCTCACTCAGCACGGGTGCCCAGACCGACGAAAGCCGCGCATATTCGAATCCGGTCA
>JBBQAU010000159.1:0-5818 GCA_038316685.1 Sphingomonadales bacterium | reverse complement strand
ATTTTCGATGTTCTGGACCCGCAGCTTGCGGCCAGAATCGCCGAACTCAATCTCGTCACCCTGGCTGCGCGATGATGCGACCGCTGCAATATCGCTGACAGGAAATTCGCGCTCTGCAAGAATGTTGAGCATTTCGCGCCCGACATTGCCCGTCGCGCCCGCGACCACGATCCGATAGCCCATCACTTGCTCCGCCCATCTTGTAATCAAGCCCGTCGCATAGGCCTTCATCCACTTTTGTCCACCCTGTGCCGCTTTAGGTAGGGACGACCCCCCGCTTGCGCAGAGGATGCCAGCGAACAGAAGCGAGCGAGCGCCAAAGCCACTCCAGCGGCCCGGCGACGAAGAAGCGCATATACAGGTTTGCAAAGACAAGCAGGCAGATCGCGACGCCGGTTGCGATCGCCGTCAGCTCTGACCAGCTGATCTTGCCCCATAGCCCAAGACCAAAGGGGGCGAAGAGTATGAATATCCCGATGATTTGTTCGGTGAAATACAACGAAAACGCCCTCCGGCCAGCTGCTTTCAATAGGGCGAGAATTTGACTGCCGGAGCGCGACTTCACCAAGAGATTTACGCGCGCGAGGTGCCCGAGTGACACGGCGAGCCGGCCCAATTCGGCTGTAATCCAGATCGTCTTCGGGATGGGCGAAAAAGCGAACTCCTCTGCAACACCGATTGAACCAACGGTGATGCCAACGCCATAGCTGGCGATGTTCGCCCGGCAGTTCCGATCAGCGACACTCCATCCGATCATCCGGATATCATTGTCAAACAGCGCTTCGTTCTGCCTTAAATAGGGGATGTTCATCTAAAAAAAGCCGAGGATCGCGATCCCGCGCAGCATATCGAGCACGTCGATACGCGCATTGCCGATAACGGGTGCCAAGCCGATCTGAACCACGCCAGATTCCCCCAAGTAGAGTGCAGACGCCCCCTGTGGCTTGCGCAAACAAAACTCAAACACGCATCGCTGATGGTTAGCGCTTGGCGGGCATCCGTCGGTCAAGAAAATCCAGTATAGTCGTCCAAAGATGCTCGCCCACCCCGGGTCCGCCGACGCGGTGCGTCTGGCCGGGATAAAACATCATTTCAAACGGGCGCGCCTGTTGCTGCATCCGCGCGGCAAACGCTGTCGAGTTGTCGAAAAAAACATTGTCATCCGACATGCCATGGATGAGCAACAAAGGATCAACTATCTTGCCCGCATCGGCAAGCGCGTTGGACGTTGCGTAACTATTCCTATCGGCCTTGGGGTCGCCCAAATAGCGTTCGGTGTAATGGGTGTCGTAAAGTTCCCACTTGGTCACCGGGGCACCAGCGATCCCGGCTGCAAACTCGCCGGGAGCGGCCTCAAGCATCTTCAACGTCATATAGCCGCCATAGGACCAGCCATAGATCGCGACCCGGCTGGCATCGACAAAGGGCTGCCCCTTGATGAACTTTGCCCCGACAAGCTGATCCGCGACCTCAACCCCGCCCATCGCGTGGTAAAGCTGATCCTCAAACGCCTTGCCGCGATTATAAGAACCCCGGTTGTCGATCTGGAAATAGATATAGCCGCGGCTGACCAGATATTGCGCCAGCGCGCCATTCCACGCGTGGGAGACTTGCTGCGAGTGCGGTCCGCCATAATGTTGAAAAAAGACCGGGTATTTCTTCCCCGATTCAAGCGGCGGGGTAATCATTTCCCAATGGAGCGTCGATCCGTCCGACGCCGCGAGCATGCCAAATTGGCGCGGCCGATGGCTGGCAAGATAGGGTGCATAAGGATGGCTGTCGCCCAAGGCGTTTTCATTGATCCAGGCAAGCCGTTTGCCGGTCGCATCGGCCAGATAAATTTGCGCGGGCTGGTTTGGGTTGGACCGGGTCACGATGATCCGTTTTGCTGTGGCGTCCATGCTGGCAGCATTCCACCACCCTGCTGCGGTCAGTCGATTAACCGTGTTCGGCTTGGCGATATCCACAGAATAAAGCTGCTGCTCAAGCACCCCGTCCTTGTTGCCTGTGAAGAACAACCGCCCCTTTGTTTCATCGACCCCAACCAAATTCTGGACAACCCAATCGCCGCTCGTGAGCGCCGTCCAGGTTCCTTTTGTAAACCGGTAAAGATGCCCGTATCCGTTCCGTTCGGAACGCCAGATGAGGCTGCCGTCCTTAAGGAAGCGATAGGCGTTGGTGAGATTGATCCAGCTGCGCGCGCCTGATTTTTCGGTAAACAGGATCATGCTTTTGCCCGTGGCGGGATCGATGCGCAGCATATCGAGCGTCTTTTGATCGCGGGTTTGGCGCTGCACGAAAAGGGCGGAACCGTCTGGTGCCCAATCAACGCGGGCAAGATAAATGTCGGGATCGCTACCGAGATCAACCTTGACGCTCTTTGATCCATCCGGCCGCAAGATATAAAGCTCGACCAGCGCATTGGCGGTGCCCGCAGCAGGGTAGCGTTGGTTGAAGACCTTGGTCCCTTCTGCGCCGATCGCCGCACGGCTGACAATGCCGACAGGCGCTTCATCAAATCGCTCGACTGCAATCAGCTTGTCACCGGGCGACCACCAATAGCCTTGTGTGCGGTCCATTTCCTCTTGGGCGACAAATTCAGCCTCACCCCAATGGACCGTGCCCGCCCCGCCCGTTGTGATCTGTCGGGCAGCGCCACCTGCAAGCGGCTGAACAAATAAATTCTGGTCGCGCACAAAACTTACAAATCCACCGTCGGGGCTTATTTCTGGGTTCAGCGCGCCCTGAACAGCATCGGTAATCCGGTTGGTCGCGCCGTCGAGCGTCGCCAAAAAAAGGTCGCCATCAATCGGCACCAGCAACGATTTGCCGTCCGGTGCCCAATCATACCCAATAATTCCCTTTGACCCGCCGATCCGGGCCCGTTCACGCTGCATCTTTTCGGCTTCGGAAAGCTCAGCGCCCGATCCAACGCGCCGGGAATCTATCAGCATGCGTTCCTTACCGGTCTTTGTGTCGAGCGCCCAAAGATCGAACCGGTCTTTTTCGTCCGCGCGCGCACGTAACGAAGTCAGCAGCATACCATCGGGCGACAGCCGCAGGGCGCGCGGCTGAGGACCAGCGAGGTCGGGGCTGGCAAACACCCGCTTGAGTGTCAGGGGCGTTGGGGCTGGTGCGCGTTCAGCGGCCATCACGACCCCCGTCAAACACAGGCATAATCCAGCCGCCAGCAGCCGCGCCATTTTCCCTAAATCTGTCCTCACGCTGCATCTCCGATCCCAATTTCTGCATCCGCGCGCTTCTGCGCTTATTGGGCCTGGGTTATCGAGCCAGATTGACGGCACGTAAAGGGCGACAAGCCGCGCGCTCAACCACAAAAAAAGGCGCAGAAACCATCGTTCCCCCGCCTCTTTTTATCTGTATTTTTGCCCAGAGCTTATTCGGCAGCGGTGCCCTTTGCAGGGCGCGGATCGCGACGCTCGGCGATACGCGCGCTCTTGCCGCGACGACCGCGCAGATAATAAAGCTTGGCACGCCGCACGACACCGCGACGCACGACCTCAATCGAGTCAACATTGGGCGAATAAAGTGGGAACACACGTTCGACACCTTCGCCGAACGAAATCTTGCGAACGGTAAAATTGCTGCCCATGCCCTTGTTCGAACGCGCAATGCAGACGCCTTCGTAATTCTGCACACGGGTGCGCTCGCCTTCAACCACCTTCACGCCAACCTTGAGCGTATCGCCTGGACGAAATTCCGGAATCTTCTTGTTCTCGAGAAACTTGGCAATGTTCTCGGCTTCGATCGTCTGGATGAGATTCATCTCATTCTTCCTTCGTCTGTCGCTGCGCACCAGAGGGCGACTGGACCCGAGCGCCCTCATGACGCTCCCAAAGGTCCGGCCGCCTTAGCCGTGTATCGGTCTCAGCCATTGACTTGCGCCATGCCGAAATCCTTGCATGATCCCCCGATCGCAGCACTTCGGGGATCGTGCGCCCTTCCCATTCAACAGGTCGGGTATATTGCGGATATTCGAGAAGCCCGGTTTCAAAGCTTTCGTCTACGCCACTTGAAGCCGCGCCCATTACGCCGGGAAGCAGCCGAATGCAAGCGTCGAGCAGCACCAGCGCGGCCATTTCCCCGCCTGACAAAACATAGTCCCCGACCGAAATTTGTTCGATACCGCGCGCCTCAAAAATACGCTCGTCAAAT
The DNA here is from genome assembly GCA_038316685.1 of Sphingomonadales bacterium. Classification (GTDB taxonomy): domain Bacteria; phylum Pseudomonadota; class Alphaproteobacteria; order Sphingomonadales; family Sphingomonadaceae; genus Sphingomonas. The sequence continues at coordinate 1,642 of JBBQAU010000159.1, read as the reverse complement.
CCCTCAAAACGACCACACAGGATAATTACGCCCGGGCCAGATGCCAACTGACGGACGCGCGCCTGGGTGAGCGGCGTCCCGCGTGGCGTCATCGCCAGAATTGGCCGGCCGTCGCTGACGCTATCAACCGCCGCAGCCACCACATCGGCCCGCAGCACCATGCCTGCCCCGCCGCCTGCCGGGGTGTCGTCAACGGTGCGGTGCCTGTCAGTGGCAAAGTCACGAATATTGATGGCGTGATGCGTCCAGATGTGCGCTGCAAGTGCGCGCCCCGCGATCGACTGACCGAGCGGACCGGGAAACATGTCCGGGTAGAGCGTGAGGATGGTCGTGGCGAAGGTCACAGCGTCCAGTTCTCAACAACCAAACCCGGCACATCGGCGAACTCGGGTTGGTTATTCGTGACGACGATCGCACCGAGGCACATCGCCTGAGCCGCCAGAAGCCGGTCGAAACGCGCGCGCGTGAAGGGCAGACGGGCATGAGTACGCGCTGCTGCCGCATCGAAGGGCGCCAGCGGGATTGCAGCGACAAATGCGTCAAGCACCTCGGGGGGTGGTCGCTTGCCGCCGTGAGTGCCATGGGCGATTTCAGCGAAAGTAATCGTCGAAATCGCGATCTCGCCTGGATAACCGTCGGCGATCCGGGACTTCAGCGACTCGTGACCCACATCCATCGAACAGACCGCCGCATTCGCATCGATCAGATAGCGGATCACAAGTCGCCTGCAACCTTGGCGGCGGCGATCGTGCCTGGCCGTTCTTCGAAATCTTCGCGCGGTGCGAGGCGAATTCCGGGCACCTTGCCCGCAAAACCACTGATATCAATTTTGCGCCGGGGGGCATCGACGGGTTCAATCCTGAATGACATTGGTGCTTCCCTAACCATCCGTATTTCAGTGCGCTCGGGGATGCCCATGCCCTTCGGCAGGCGCAATGCCACCGAATTGCCGGACTTGAACGTCCTGCCCTTATATGCGTCGTCCATCACAACTCTCCGTAGACACAGAGCGTATATACTAATCAATATACATCACGTTGAGTATCAGACGCGAGGAGTCCCATTCGGGCACCGCTTCGACCCGCATTGGCACCATGAATCGCCGTTTATCGTTGCGCTCTATTTCGAGCACGTCGCCCGCACCAAAATTGTCGATAGCGACAACCGATCCGATCACCTCATTCAAGGTCGATATAACGGCAAGCCCAATCAGGTCGGCGTGGTAATATTCGCCGTCAGTCAACGGTGGCAGCGCAGATCGAGGCACTGTCAATTCAGTCCCTCGCAATGCTTCTGCCGCGTTACGATCATTGACCTCTGCGATGCGCGCGATTGCCCCGTTGCTGCCTTGGCGTATCGATTTCAACGTCAAACTGCCGCCATTGAAGGACGCATAGCGCCCCAGTTCTTCGGTAAACACCTTGAGGCGGACCTCCCCCATCACCCCATGCGCACCGATAATCACGGCGAGGGTGACGGGGGTATCCTTGGACATTAACCCTCGGCCGGTGTCGGCGTTGCGTCTTTGGTGGTGGCAGTCTCAGCGGCGGGAGCCTCCTCGACGGCAGGGATTTCGGGCGCAACCGCCGCTTCTTCAACCGTTGTGACTTCCTCAACGACGGGAGCTTCATCGGCGACTGCC
>JBBQAU010000158.1:0-5850 GCA_038316685.1 Sphingomonadales bacterium | reverse complement strand
GCACGGCATCCATGTCCACGGCTTCCCCAACGCGTTTTTCGTGCAACCGACACAGGGCGCCAACCTGATCTCCAACGTGCCGCACAATCTGATTGAGGCCGGGGCGACCGTAGCAGCGGTCATCAAGGAAGCGCGGGCGCGTGAGGCCAAGCAGGTCGAGGTAACCGCCAAGGCGCAGGAGGCTTGGGTCACGCTGTTGCTAAGCGGTTTTGGCCGTATGATCGGCTCGCTCGATTGCACGCCGGGCTATTATAATAATGAAGGGCAGGAACCGGGCATGGTCGCAAAACTCGCGGTTGGGTATCCGGCGGGGGCATCGGCGTATTTTCGATATCTTGAAGCGTGGCGGAATTCGGGTGCGTTTGAGGGGCTGGCGTTTCGCTGATTGCGGGGTGCCGGGTGCCGGGTTCATAGCATGTTCCCGGGCATTGAAACCGCGGCCGCATTGTTTCGTATGTTGAGCAAACGGGCAGCGCAATTCCTTCGGTGCCCCGGACTTGATGTTGAAGTTCCCTGAATATCATTTCGTGCAATAGCGGGTGTGACAACCCGGTGCGGGCGGACCATGTTGATTTATAGACGGCAGCAAATTATTTGAGTTCGTATCGAATTATCCTGACTGTTGATCGTAACGTCTCCGTAATTGATGAAGGCATGAAATCCATGTGTGATGCTTGCTTGACAGTTTTGTCATGACCAAGAGGTTGCGTCTCAAATTGTTGCTGGCCCTCATATCGATGAGTGGCGCCCCGCTTTTCGCGCAGCAACAGGGCACACGGGCCGATAGCGTTGAAGCCCCGGATGAGATCGTCGTTATCGGCCAGCAGAAGGATGGTGCATCCGTCCGTCGTGACGCGGCACTCTTTGCGCAAAAAGTTTCGGCTACGCCAATCGCTGGACAGATGGCGCGGTGGAAAGATCCGATATGCCCCACAGCCATTGGGGTCGATCAGAAAATCGCCAATATTGTTGATCGCAGAGTGAGAAATCTGGCCGCGCGAATTGGTGCGGCTGTCGCAAAGGACAACTGCAAAGCCAATTTGTTTGTGATTTTCACCCCTGACGCAAATGGGCTGATGGGTGAGATCATGAGGCGACGGGCGACTATTTTCACTGCAACCGAACCTGCAGAACTGAAGGCACTACGCAAATCGGCAATGCCGATCAGATGGTGGTATGGATCAACGACCGAAGGAACAGATAGTCGTCCCCTCACGCTCGATCCGGGTGGTGCGCTATTGGGGATCAATTTGCCGAGGAGTGGTCGTGAGAGATATCGCGTCGTTTCCAGCTTGACACGGATCGACACTGATATGCGCGTGAATATCGATAGTGCCACTGTGCTCGTCGACACCGTCCGATCAGACGGGCACAAATTATCCTCGGTCGTTGATTATGCCGCCTTTGTGGCGTTGGCGCGCATTGGCATCAGCTCAAAATTTGACGATGTCCCTTCGATTTTGAACATTTTTGCATTCAGCGATCAGGCGCTTTCGGATTGGGATGTTGCCTATCTCTCGGCCCTTTATCGCGCACCCATCGACAGGCCCGCCAGAGATCAGCGCCAGTTTATCGCAAGCGAGATGTATCGGGCGTTGAGGAAGTAACCGACGAGCGACGGGCATCGGTGCGAAATAATCGTGAATGCGGCGGGTTCAGAGCATTTACTGTGCGCTCACCGCACCCGCGTCCAAAGCTGCTTCTTGCAGGCGAGACCGCCGAGGATGCAGCCCGATCCTTCGAGGCGATTGGCGTCGAGCCGCTCGACCTCGCCTGAAAAGGACTTGCCCATATCCGGGACGAAGACCTTGCCCTTCCAGTGGTTCGGCCCATCGCTGGCGAAGTTGCGGAAGAGTTGCAGGCCTACGAGTTTGGGGCTGCCGCCGCGCGCGGCGTCGGCCTTTGCCTTGGCGTTGGCCCAGATCACGGTGCCGCAGTGATTCCGACCGCATTTTGCCCATTTCATCCGCACGCTACCCTGCGGATTGGCGTAGATTTCGGCACCTGCTTTGGCGGTCGCGGGGGCATCTGCGAGCATCAGCAGCAATAGCGGTGCAACTGTGATCATGATCATCGTCCTATGTTGCCGACGGGATGATCCCGATTGTGCCATTGGCGTAACCGTTTGGGTCGTGCGATGTTCCGAACGCCTCCATCGGCCCCACCCCGATCAAGGAAGCAACAAACTCGAATCCCCGTAAGAATAGAAGCGATAATCGTTGGCGATGGCGTGCGCGTATGCCGCTTTCATGACCCCCAGTCCCATCAGCGCCGAGACCAGCATGAACAGCGTTGATTTAGGCAGATGAAAATTGGTGATCAGTCCGTCGATGCCCTTGAAGCGATAGCCGGGCGTGATGAAGATCGCGGTATCGCCCTCGAACGGCTCGATCACGCGGTCAGCGCGGGCGGCACTCTCGATCAGGCGCAGGCTGGTGGTGCCGACCGCGATGATCCGCCCACCGCGCGCACGCACGGCATTCAAGCGTTCGGCAGTCGCGGCGTCAATCCGCCCCCATTCGGCGTGCATGGCATGATCATCGGTATCGTCGGCCTTGACGGGCAGAAAAGTCCCCGCGCCGACATGCAAGGTGAGCATCGCGTGCTCAATCCCTGCGGTGTCGAGCGCTGCCATCAGGTCGGGCGTGAAATGCAGCGAGGCCGTCGGCGCGGCAACCGCGCCTTTCTCCCGCGCGAACATCGTCTGATAATCATCGGCGTCGCGGGCATCGATGGCGCGCTTGGCGGCAATATAGGGCGGCAGCGGCATCGTACCAGCCTTTTTGAGCAGGAGTTCGACGGGCTCGTCGCCTGCAAAATCGAGTGCGAAGCTGCCGTCGGCCGCACGATCACTGGCGATCGCGCTGACCCCGTGGCCGAAATCGATGCTCTCGCCGTCGTGCAGGCGCTTGGCGTTGCGAATGAAGGCGCGCCAGCGGCGTGGTCCCTCACGCTTGTGTAAAGTCGCGCCGATCCGGGCGTCGCCGCGCAGTCCCTCAAGCTGGGCCGGTATCACGCGGGTGTCGTTGAATACCAGCAAGTCGCCAGGCACGAGCAATTGCGGCAGATCGCGCACGATGGCGTCGCGCATCGCTTCGCCGTTCACGACTAGCATCCTTGCTGAATCGCGCGGCACCGCTGGCCGGAGCGCGATCCGGTCTGGCGGCAGGTCAAAATCAAACAGGTCTACCTTCACCGCTGCTCCTCCAAAACCAATGCTTCGGGTTAATTTGGCTGCTTGGCTGCCGCCTTTTTGGCGGCACCAGCTGGTTTCGGCGCTGATGGTTTGGCGGCTGTTTTCGCTGGTGGCGCACCCGTCAATGATACCTGCGGCCCGAGATCGGCAGCGGCCGTCATGGGCGGCGGGACAAAGGCGGGTGGAGTGTCGGCCGCGATATAGGCGTGCATAATTTTGGAAGGGCGCGTTGGCGGCTCGCCGCGCTCAATCGAATCAACGAATTCCATGCCGCTCAATACGCGACCAAAGGCGGTGTATTTTTTGTCGAGTTTGAGCGTGGGTTCAAAGACGATAAAGAACTGACTGTTAGCGCCGTCCTCCGCCTTTTTCTTGACCTCGGGCGGGGCATTGTCGGGCGCACCGGGGCGTGCCGCCGAAATGACGCCACGCACATGCGGCAGATAGTTAAACTCGGCCGCAATATCAGGCAGCGCCGATCCGCCCGTGCCGTCGCCTGTTGGATCACCCGTTTGCGCCATGAAGCCATCAATGACCCGATGAAAGCTCAGGCCATCATAGAAATGCTCACGCGTCAAAATTTTGATGCGCTCAACCATTTTGGGCGCAAGATCAGGGCGCAGCAAAATCGTGACCCGCCCGCCGGTGGACAGATCGAGCAGCAGCAGATTTTCCTTGTCGGTGGGCAAGGGCGAGGGCGCCCGACCTGGAACGTCAATATATTGGGCAAGCGCGGGTTGGGCGAGCAGGCCCAGCGTGGCAACAATAATATAGCTAAAAAGGCGCATCATATCCCCACATTGAGCCGCGTCAGCAGACACTTAAAGCAATTATGTGCTCGCGCCAATCCGATCTCGGCGCGCTGTGCAATCAGATACCCTTGCGGCCAATTTGTTTCACGCGGGTGACGACTTCGTCATTGACCGCTGGCGGCACGAATTTGCGAATGTCGCCACCGAACATTGCGATCTCCTTTACCCATCGCGACGCGATTGGTTGCAACGCAATTCCCGCCATCAGGAAAACTGTCTCAACCCGGTCGTTGAGCTGCTGGTTCATCCCGACCATCTGATATTCATATTCGAAGTCGGTGACGGCGCGCAGACCCCGCAAGATCATGCCCGCGCCCTCGCGCTCGGCAAAGTCCATCAACAGCGAATCAAAGCTCACGACGTGGATCTCGCCAGTAATCTGCGTTACTTCGCGCTGGACCATGACCATGCGCTCTTCAAGAGTGAACATCGTTGCTTTGGAAGGATTGGTGGTGACGCCAACGACAAGCCGGTCGACAAGCTTTGCACCCCGCCTGATGATGTCCATATGGCCGAGCGTAACCGGATCAAAAGTGCCGGGGTAAACCCCGGTGCGGATGCTCACCGATCGCGCTCAAGCGTGTAGCGGGCAATTTCACGCAACAAATCGGCTTCCTCGCCAAAGGACTGGAGGTGCTTTATCGCCTGATCGACCAGCAGCCGCGCCTGTTCGCGCGCGCGATCAACACCGAGCAGGCTCAGGAAGGTTTCCTTGCCCGCTGCCTGATCCTTGCCAACGCGCTTGCCGATCTTTTCTTCTTCGCCCTCGAAATCGAGCAGGTCGTCGGCGATCTGGAAGGCGAGACCGACATCGCGGGCATAGCCGCGCAACGACGTGCGGGCATCGGCGGGGGCCTTGCCCAGGATCGCACCGGCTTCCACTGCACTTGCAATCAACGCACCGGTTTTCATCGCTTGCAGACGGGTGATGGTCGGTAGATCGAAGCTGGCCTTTTCGGCCTCAATATCCATCATCTGTCCGCCCGCCATGCCGCTTGGCCCGGCGGCACGGGCAAGATCGAGCACCAATTCAGCGCGCACAAAGGGATCGGCATGGGTCGCCGATTCGGCCAATATCTCAAATGCCAGCGCATGCAGGCAATCGCCTGCCAATATTGCTGTTGCCTCGCCATAGATTTTGTGGACGGTTGGCTTGCCACGCCGCAGATCGTCGTTGTCCATTGACGGCAGATCGTCATGGATCAGCGAATATACATGGATTGCCTCAATTGCGATCGCCGCGCGCGCTGCGCACTCGCGATCGACACCAAACAATCGCGCAGTTGCAAAAACCAGCACGGGCCGAAGCCGCTTGCCGCCGCCAATCGCCGCGTGACGCATCGCACGATAGAGATCGGCGCGCGGATCGTCCGGAATCGTGAGCAAATCGTCGAATCGACGGTCTATCTCCGTCGAAACTTCAGCGATTGCTGATTGAAGGGAAAATGAGGCCTGGGCCATGCCTGAGTCAGCCTGCTGCAAAGGGGGTGGTTCCGGTTGGTCGGCCATCGCTATCGAGTCGAATCGCTTCAATTCGTGCTTGTGCCGCGTTGAGCCGATCAGTGCAACGTTGCCGTAACTGACTGCCGCGTTCGTAAAGAGTGATAGAATTGTCAAGCGGTTCGTCGCCGCTTTCGAGGCGAGTGACGATCTGTTCGAGCTCTTTTAAAGCATGCTCGAATGACATTTCCTCGATAATCGGTCCTGAATTCATGGCAGTGCTATGGGGCAGGCGGGTTGCGGGGGTCAAGAAATAGGTGAAACTCCTGTTAGGCAGCCCGCAATTTGTTCCCAACGCCAGCAAAAATTTCGTCAATTGCGCTTTGCGTAACCGTGGCGCAG
>JBBQAU010000157.1:0-5867 GCA_038316685.1 Sphingomonadales bacterium | reverse complement strand
GTGCGTCCAACCGGTCGCCCTTCGCCGTGCCACGCGTAGCGCCCCACAGGGCAGCAAGTTCCGCCATCGCGGCCTCATGCTCCACCGGATCGCGGATCGGCTGCACGGGAACTCGTGAGGAGGGTTGCGGGGTCATTCGCGAAACAATTCGCTGTGGGTGCCGGTGCGGACGAAAATGATCCCGCCGCCTGGCCCCATGTTATCAACCAATTTATAGATCAGCAGGAAATCGCCGCCGATATGGCATTCGCGGTGCCCGGCCCAATCGCCCTTCAACGGGTGGTCGCGCCATTCGGCGCCCAGCGGCAAGTCATTGGCAATGAGCAGCAGCATCGCGTCCTTCAACCGGCCAAGGTCATACCGGCCGGAGCGCGACATGCGTTGCCAATCTTTCAGGAACGCCTTGGCATAATCGATATCGCGCGGGAATCGCGCCCGCTTACTGTCCGGTGGCATTGTCGAGCGAAGCGAACACTTCGTCGGCGCTGGAAAAACGCAGCTTGCCGCTGGCAATGATCTGGCGCGCTTCTTCCATTGCCGCACGGCTTTCGGCATTGGGGACTTTCAGCTCCAGCGGAAACGCCTGGTCGACGGCGATGCGGTGAAACAACAGGCGCACGGCTTCGGACGCGGTCAGGCCCATCGCGGCCAGCGCCGTCGTGGCGCGTTCCTTCACGTCATTTTCCATGCGCACATGGAGCATCGAAGTTTCTGCCACCATATCCCGATTCCTTTACCTCGTATCTCAATTGCGATATATTGGCATGATGATGCAGAAGGTCAAGTCACTTCGCAGGCTCATCTAGGCCAAGACCGATGAGCGGCAACTTTAGCTCAGATAGAAGGGGTTTGCACTCGCTGCCCTGTGCTGAAACGCCGGCCGCTTTCCATCAACTTTCTTCGCCAGCTGTGCGTTCTGACTGCGATGATTCAAATCGATGACGATCGGCGAATATCGATGAAACCACGCAACAAGCTTTCCCCGGTTAGCCGCCGATACCTTGAGGGTCAGTTTAAGCGCCGCGCTTACGCCGCCAGTTTGCTCGCCCCGTTTCATAATCCAAAGTCCGGCAGCGTGGATCGCCCGATCTTTCCCCCGATCAGATAGGCAATCGATCAAATTCCAGATGTCTTTCAGCCGCCATTCTTGGCCAAGCCCATGCACTCGAAATCGCTCGATCAGCATGGCGAGTTTTCCAGCGGCACTTGCTGTCCGAACGCTATCCCTCGGCGGTGCTGTTGGAGGGGTCGGCTGCGGCTTGGGCTTATGCCAGTCTCCCAACGGGCCAGAGCGCAGCGCTGAAGGCATGTCTATTGCCCACAAGACGCTAAAGCTGTGCTCGACATCATCGATGGCGAAGATCGTCCGATTTGCAGTGTCGACGACAACCATCTTGCCAAGCAGATAATCTGCGCCACCCCGAACTAAAAGCTTCAGCGCCTTTGGCTCGGCCACAGCAATTGACAAGATCGTCTTCAACCGTTTCATCGCGACGTCGGCCTCGAACACAACGCCTGTTATCGAGCCCCGGCTCTTGCCCAACCGCTTGAGGACATCCTCCGATGCAATCGCCGCCGGTGGCGTCGGATCGGCGCGACCCTTTGCTGTCGGCGCGGGCATGCAGGGGTGTCGAGACCAAGGCGGACCCAACGGAGGGTCGATAAACACGCTGCCGCCATTGTATCGGATGAAGAACACCGGGTCCCTGCAAGTTGGGCAGTGTATGCGGATGCAGCTGCTTTCGGGGCTGCTGACCTTGCGGCCCTAGACAGCTTTGACGCTGGCGCCAGTGCAGCGGCCGGACAGGTGGAGCGGTGTTGCCCGGCCGTCTAGTTCCACAAACTGGATCTGGTTACCGCAGAGCCTGCAAATTGCCATTGGCCGCATGCGTTAGTCGCGGCCTAGGCCGCGCGCGCCTTTTTGGATTGCTTCGGCGCCCCCAACGTCATCTTCATGTACATTTCGAACAGTTTTTCCAACCGTTCGGTGTCGTTTTTGAAGCGGCGGCCGATGTAGATGCGTTCGAGCGTTCCGTCATTGGCGTCATGGGCGCGGCGCAGGTCGTCGGGCATGGTTTCGGGGTCGTAGAGGTCGGCGATTGTCGCCGGGAAATGCGCTTCGCGGGCGAGCAGGATGGCCTCGGCGCAAGCGGTGAGTTCGGCCTTGTGCTGCTCGGTCAGCGGCGGGACGGGGAAGGTGTTCCAGCCAAGGGTGTTGGAGTAGCGCAGACTTGTTCCTCTTTTACCGCAAACCGCGCGAGTCCAGGAAATGTGCATGGCAGACGACAAAATAGACATGGTCCACAATGGTGCATTATATATTGCAAATGCAAGGTTGCTAGGGTCAGGACTCATAGCCAGAACAGGACGGTGGCGGCGAGGGCCACGGCGGATAGGAAGACGGTTGGGCACCTGTCGTAGCGTGTCGCGACACGCCTCCAGTCTTTGATACGGCCGAACATGATCTCGATCCTGTTGCGACTTTTGTATCGGCGTTTGTCGTACTTGACGGGCTTTTTCCGAGATTTCCTGCCCGGAATGCACGGGGTAATACCTTTCTCCTCAAGGGCATCGCGGAACCAGTCGGCGTCATAACCCCGGTCGCCCAGCAGCCAATCTGCTTTGGGCAAACCATCCAGCAAGGCTGCAGCGCCGGTGTAATCGCTGACCTGTCCCGCCGTCATGAAGAACGCTGATCGGACGGCCAATGGCATCCGTCACAGCATGCAGCTTTGTGTTCATGCCACCCTTCGTGCGCCCGATCAGCCGACCCGAACCCCGTTTTTAACCCCCAGGCTGGATGCCGTGCGGTGCGCTTTGAGATAGGTCGCATCGATCATGATCGTCTTGCGCTCGGTGCCCTTGGCCGAAAGCCCATCCATCATCAGGGCGAAGACACCCTTGTCGCTCCATCGCTTCCAGCGGTTGTAGAGCGTCTTTGCCGGACCATATTCCTGCGGCGCAACCCGCCACCTCAACCCATTGCGATTGATGAAAATAATACTGCTCAGCACGCGACGATCATCCACTCGTGGACGGCCATGGCTTCTGGGAAAGAACGGCTGAAGCCGAGCCATCTGCTCGTCCGTCAGCCAGAAAAGATCGCTCATCATTCAGGCTCCTTCCGTCAGCCTGAATCACAATCCTCTCCCAAAATCAATGGGTCCTGACCCTAGCTCCCCGACGACATCGTCATCAAAACTGCTGCAGCAGTTTCCTAGATCAATTTTGTTGCCCCGCACTTTTTTGCGCACGCCTGATTTCATCACCAACTTCTGGCACCGATTTTGGTGCAGGCCAATAACACAGTCGTCACCGCGCCGGAGCACCCCGCCGGATCGCCGTTGCTTATCGAGTCGTCGGCGCAAGTTTATGCAGGTTTATAACGCACCGTTGAGACGCTTCTCCAGCGCAGCTATTTCCTCGATGATCGCATCAAACGGCGGCGGCTCTCCAAAGATCATGGCGCTCATGGCGCGATAGTCCTGTCGCAGCGCGCCTGTCATGTTGCCCTCCGGACATAGCGTGAATGTCGGTGGATGCGCTGATCTCAGATTATAATCCGGGCGATCGAAAAAGACGCGCGCGTGGGCAACGCAGTCCTCGCCCAGAGCGCGGTTGGCGACGGCGGCGCGGCCGGTCTCCGATTGCAGGAGTTGGTACAGATCATAGTAATGGCGCGATATTCGCTGGCCATCACCACGCAGCTCGCCCCGGATTTGAAACCATCGGCGCAAGCCGTGCAGGATGACAATCTTGTCCCAGAAGGTCCTCTCGGCATCGACGATCACGACATTGGGAACGGTCAAGTTGAGCCCTGGCAGGTCGTCGTTAACATAGGGGGCAATGGCGCGGCGCGTATTTGGATCAAGCGCCGATTTCGCGCCAGATTCAATCTTAACCGACTTGGCAATATAGGCATCGACTGGCGTCACGCTGGGGTAGATCATCAGCAGCGTTTGGCGGTCTGCTGCATCCGGCTCGACACGCACTGCGCCTCCTTCAAAACTGTTGCGAGTGCAGGTGTCCGTCGCAATCGTTCCAAGGTCTCCCAGCAACGGGCCATTGATATAGGTCTCGCAGGCCGTTCTGATCGCATCGAGTGCTTTGTCGCGCTTGTTGCGACTGAGGGCGCTGAGTTCTTGAACCGAGGCCGGGAGGCCCAGATCATCGCGAAAGACCGTCACATCGATATCTTCCGAGTAGCGGTTGATCAGACCAAAGCCCTTCGACAGCGATGTTCCACCTTTGAACAGCAGACGTGGGCTGTCGGTAAGCCCGTTGAACAGGGCGTCGAGCGTCCAGCAGACCCAGAAATCTTTTTCGACATTCTGGGGCGTTGTTCCGAGACGTTGTGCAGTCGTTGCGAACAGACCCTGTCGGGTCGCCACATCAGCTCGCAGAACCTCGTCAAAGGCCAAGTTCACGCGCGAGGCGCTTGGTCAAGGGCGATGGGACGAAGCAATTCCTGCATCCATGAAGGCAGTGTCGACATCCCGTCAGTCAGGTCGTTCCGTAACACTGCGCCATGGACAGGATCCTGTAGAAGCTTGGTGAGACGGTCTAGCCACTGACTATTGTCATCACCCGTCATCGTATCGCGCAACCAGTGGAGGGCCTGCACGATCCGCATCGCCGGGCGGCCGGCCCAGAACAGCTTGCTGGCGGCAGTTTGCTTGAAGGTGATCGTAAGATTGCCGATCTTGATCGCCTTTGCCCGCGCATCCGAATGAACGATTGTCTTCGCTGGCACCGCGTTCGTGAAGCCCAGATCGTTGGCGGCCGTCATGCCATCGACGAGCACCCGGATTTGGTCGCGGCGGGCAACAGCATCGATCACGGCCTTCGGGTCGGCGGGGCTGTCCTGTTGCGTCAGGCTGTTATAACGGGGCTTGTCGTAAAGGCCGCGATCGATGCGGCGCAGGCTTCCATATTTGACGAGGCGTTGCAGCGTCTTGTCGACGGCATCGCGACCGGCAAGATCGAGGAAGTCGCTCGGCGTCCAGACAGCACCCGGCTCACCACAATCAACGCGGTCGAGGATTTGCGACTTGAGGCCGGGCGGTGGGGCGTTCATGTCCGAAGTCTGTAGCAGAGTTTCGGACGCGGTCGAGTCAACGTGTCCGAAATTTGTACCAAGACTTCGGACGCCAAAACACATGGTTGGCCAACCATGCGCGAATGTTAAATTGATCCCGCCTTGCGTACAGCATGCAACAGCCGATTGCTGAAACGCCTAGCCGGCGGGCATCGTCAAGTTCATCCCTGTGGCTTTGCGGTGCCGGATTGGAGGGCTGTTGCGAACGTATGACCACACCCCGAGACCCGATTTACCCGGGTTACCGCTATCCTCCCGAGATCATCTGCTACGCGGTCTGGCTGTATTTCCAATACCCACTGAGCCTGCGGACGGTCGAGGAACTCTTGGCTGCGCGCGGTATCGAGGTCAGTTATGAGACGGGCCGGCAATGGGGGCTGAAGTTCGGTGAGGTCTTTACCCGCCGCATTCGATAACGAGCGCCGCAACGCGGCGACAAATCTCATCTCGACGAAGTCGTGATTACCATCGCCGGGCGCAAACACTGGCTGTGGCGCGCGGTTGACCAGCAGGGCTTTGTTCTCGACGTCAATGTCTTCGACGTCCTTGTCCAGAGCCGGCGCAACACCAGGGCGGCCCGCCGTCTGTTACGCAAACTGCTGAAGAAGCAGGGTCGGGCTCCCTGGGTGATGATCACCGACAAGCTCTAAAGCTACGGCGCCGCCAAGCGGAATATCACGCCCGGCGTCGAGCACCGCCCGCATAAGGGCCTTAACAACCGGGCCTCAACAACCGGGCCGAGAATTCCCACCAGCCAACAAGGCGACGA
>JBBQAU010000156.1:0-5920 GCA_038316685.1 Sphingomonadales bacterium | reverse complement strand
CGTCGGGACGAGATAGTCTCTAACGATACTAATCCTGGTGCGATACCCACCTCGTTCCCGGCCTCACCCAAAGCCTAACCCAATCAACGAAATCTGCCGTCCATAATCAGCTTCCCCGCGGTGCGTCGCCCGACGAAAGCTAAAGAATCGGTCGGCATCGGCATAGGTATCAAGCCCTAACGCCGCGACCCGAATCAGCCCCGCGAGCGCCAACCGCTGCGCCACATAGCCCTCCAGATCAAACTGGTTGTGGCCGGGACGACCGGGAGTGAAGAAGCGTTCATTGGCGCGATCATCCGCCTCAAAACGCCGGGCAAAACCGTCATCCACCTCATAGCTTGCGCGGGCAATGCACGGCCCGATCGCGGCGACAATCCGGTCGCGCTTGGCACCCAATGCCTCCATCGCGATGATTGTCGAATCAGTAATCCCACCAAGCGCACCCTTCCACCCGGCATGCGCCGCCGCCACGACGCCTGCATCGCTGTCCGCAAACAATACAGGCGCGCAATCAGCGGTCACGATCCCCAACAGCAATCCGGGGCGATCGGTAACGAGTGCGTCTGCTTTTGGCCGCTGGTCGCCCTCAACCGTGTGCGTTACCGTTACGGCGTCGGCTGAATGCACCTGATACACGGTGGCGAGCGCCGCCCCGGGCATGACCGCCGCAACGGCCCGTCGCCTGTTTTCCGCGACTGAGTCGGCCGCATCGGCGGAATCAAGACCGGCATTCAGACCCATAAGGACGCCCGTCGAGACGCCGCCACGCCTCCCCAGAAAGCCATGCGAAAGCCCACCCAGCATCTGCGCGCGATTGACCTCAACGTTTGTCATAATCTCAGCCGCATAATCCGGTCATCATCGGGCTGTTCGCCAACCATGAAGATAAAGCGCCCGATCTCCTCAAAGCCATAACGCTCATAAAAACGCCGCGCGCGGTGGTTGTCGATAAAGACGCTCAGGATGAGTTCTGGCGCTCGGCGCGCCCTGGCCTCGGCGATCGCCCAATCCATCAGTTTGGGGCCAACGCCCTCGCCATGCCAGCCGCCCAGCACGTAAAGCTGGTGAAGTTCCAAAGCGGCGGTGGGCCAGTCACCGGGAAAGACGACCGGCCCGATCTTGGCAAAGCCAATGATCGCGCCTGCATCGGTCGCTACGTGGACTTGATAACGCGGATCATGCAGTTCTGCGGGCAAACCCTGCGCGCCAAATGCCTCATCAAAAAAAGCGGCAAGATCGGACGCGCGATAGAGTGTGCCGAAGGTTTCAGTGAATGACCTCTTGGCCATCTCCGCCAGTTCGGCTCCGTCAACCGATGCTGCGGGGCGATAGTCGATCATGCAAATCCTGCGGGTTTGGGCCAATCGGGGGCGGTGACGGCAAGCGCTTTGAATAGCGTGCCCATCTGGTCTGGTGCGACCAGCCTGTCGCGGTCTGCCTCAACCGTCGGGCCAAGTGCCGCCGCCCGCGCATCAATCCCGAGTGTGGTCAGGAAAGTCCCTTGTGCGACTGGCCCCCACGCCGCTGCCCCTTGCACCGTAGCGGCAGCCGAAAGCGTTGCAAAATCGACATGCGTGGTCAGGTCTTGCTCGCCCGGTTGCTCGAATGGGTTGGCGAATCGGTGCGCCCGCACTGCCTGTAAGGTGTCGCCAATCGCTGGCCCTTGATAGCCGTAATCAATAGCGAGCACAGCGCCCCCTTGCTTCACCAGCCGATCCGCCAACCCCCGCATGATGCCAACGCTTGCCGGTGATGTCTCGATGATCGCCCCGGCAGCCGCATCGCACAATCCCGCCGGGATGATCGAATCAGGCACGAGCTTGCCCGCGATGGGGAGGAACAGCGTGTCCTGGCACGCCACCATTCGCTCATGCCACCCGGTTACGCCGCGCACCAATTGCCGAACTGGTAGCGCATCGAAAAACTCGTTCGCAATCACCAGCAGGGCCACGTCCTGCGGCAGGCCGCTGACATCTTCATGCCAATGGGCATCGGGCAATTTTACGGCTTGTGTGGCCCTGAGTGTCGGGCTGGTCTCAACGAGGTGCACTGCCGTCGTCAGCCCTGCCTTGGCCATCGCGCGCAACGCATCGACCGCCAGGGTCCCGCGTCCCGGGCCTAGCTCGACATAGGCACATTGCGGTCGCCCGGCGCGATCCCATAAATCGGCGAGCCACAGGCCAATCAATTCCCCGAACATCTGGCTAATTTCGGGTGCGGTTACAAAATCGCCTGCTGCCCCCAAAGGATCGCGGCTGGCATAATAATGCGCATTGGCGGCCGCCATAAACTGAGCGACCGAAATTGGTCCGGCAAGCGTAATTGCGCGCGCCAATCGCTCGGGCAGCGCGGCCTCCATCTCAGGCGACGCTTTCTTGCCCTGCTATCGATTCGATTCGTTGCCGCCGATTCTTGGCGGTTGCGATCAGATAAGCACCCGCGATGATCATCGGGACACACAACCACTGCCCCATGTGCAGGCCCGTCGCGTTGGCGAATTCGCGGAGCTGATCGTCAGGCTCACGGAAATATTCGACCATGAATCGCGCAATGCCATAGCCGCCGACAAAAATTCCGGTCAGCTTGCCGGGATCGTAACGGGCTTTTGTCCGCCAGAAAAAATACCACAAAACAGCCCCAAGCAAGAGCCCTTCGAGCCCCGCCTCATAGAGCTGGCTGGGGTGACGCGCGACGTCGTTGCCCGTGCGCGGGAAAATGATTCCCCATGCGACATCGGTGGGCTTGCCCCATAACTCGCCGTTCACAAAATTGGCGAGCCGACCAAAGAAAAGCCCGCCCGGAATAGTACATGAAAGATAGTCATGAACACGCAACGCATTGAGTTTGTTGGCTCTGGCGAATAGAATCATGGCCACCGATGTACCGATTGCACCACCATGAAATGACATGCCGCCATCCCACAACCGCAGGATTTGCCAAGGGCTAGCGAACATGCCGGGCGCATAAAATACCGCATAGCCCAACCGCCCGCCCAAGATGATTCCAAGGGTTGCATAGAAAACCAGATCGTCGGCGTGGCGGCGCGCCATCGGGGCACCGGGTTGAGCAATCAACCGCAGCAAATACCACCAGCCTAGGATGATCCCGGCGATATAGGCGATTGAATACCATTTCAGGTTAAACCAGCCGATCGACAGGATCGTCGGGTTCAGGCCAATATCCTCAAAACGAAGATGGGTATGATCGGCAAGAGCAGAAAGGATCAAGGCTTTTCCCCGGGCTATCTATCTTCCATAAGGGGGCTTGGCGACAAGACCAAGGGGAGAGAAGCAAATGCAAAGCGTGCTTGACCAGCGAATGAATGCGGCCCTGTCCAATTTGACCGGCGTTGGCGGACCAATGCCATTATCCAGCATTGAGCATCAAGGCCGAAGCTATCCGGTCATTGCGGTCGCGCCACCTGCGTTGTCCTATTATTTTGCACATTTTTGCAACCAACATAGCGACAAGACCTTTTTAGTTGCGGGCGAGGAACGGCTGAGCTTTGCCGAGGTTTATGCCGTCGCGCAGCAAACCGCCCAAGCGCTGGTCGATGGTTGGGGCGTTGCCCGGGGCGACCGAATCGGGATTGCGATGCGCAATTCACCAAGCTGGATCACGCTTTACATGGGCATCCTGATGGCGGGCGGCGTTGCCACGCTGCTCAATGGCTGGTGGCAGACGGGCGAGCTGGCAGACGCGATTGGCGAGGTCGATTGTAAGTTGGTGTTTGCCGATGCCCCGCGCGCGCAACGACTTGATGAAGCAACTGGTCTGGGCGCCGAAATCTTGGCCGTCGATGATCGCCTGCCGCTCGCCGAGGCTCTTGCCGGCATCATTGCGCGCCGCGCGCCAGAGTCGCCCGCGCTTCCGATGTTGTCGGGCGATGATCACGCAACGATCTTGTTCACCAGTGGATCGACCGGCCAGTCAAAGGGGGCGCTCGCCGATCACCGCAGCGTAAGCCAGGCCGTGTTCAATTATCTGGCGCAAGCCATGGTGATGCTGGGCCTCTCGACCGAAGACGGCAAGCCGCCCCAGGGTCAGCCCTCGACATTGCTCAATGTCCCGCTTTTCCATGTCACCGCCGAAGTCCCGGTGATGCTGCAAAGCTTTGCGATGGGGCGCAAACTGGTGCTGATGCCGAAATGGGATGCCGAAGAGGCGATGCGGCTGATCGAGCGCGAACAAATTAGTTATTTTGTGGGCGTCCCGCTGATGAGTTTTGAGATTTTGACACACCCGAACCGGTCAAAATATAACCTTTCTTCGGTGACCGATTTTGCAGCGGGTGGCGCGCCTCGTCCGGTCGAGCATGTCCGGCGGATCAATGAAGAAATGGGCGGTGGCGCGCCCTTGCTCGGCTATGGTCTGACGGAAACGAACGGCGTCGGCTGCGGCAATTTCCGCGACAACTACATCGCCAAGCCTAATTCCACG
The DNA here is from genome assembly GCA_038316685.1 of Sphingomonadales bacterium. Taxonomy (GTDB): domain Bacteria; phylum Pseudomonadota; class Alphaproteobacteria; order Sphingomonadales; family Sphingomonadaceae; genus Sphingomonas. The sequence goes on along the minus strand of JBBQAU010000156.1, from coordinate 1,480 downwards.
GGCAGGGCCTCGGCACCGTTGGTGGAACTTGCGATACTCGATGGTCTTGGACGCCCGGTTGCTCAAGGGGAGCGCGGTGAGGTCGCGATCCGCTCAATCTGCAACATCAAAGAATATTGGGGGCGGCCCGAGGCAACGCGCGCTGCCTTTACCGATGACGGCTTTTTCCTGACCGGCGATATCGGCTATCTGGATGACGCAGACTATCTGTTCATCGTTGATCGCAAGAAGGACATTATCATTCGTGGCGGCGAGAATATCTCCTGCCAGGAAGTCGAAGCGGCGCTTTATGAAAACACCGCCGTCGCGGAGGCTGCTGTGTTTGGCCTGCCTGATGAACGCTTTGGTGAAGTGCCTGGGGCCGTGGTCCATATTCGGCCAGGTGAGGTGATGGACGTTGAGGCGCTGTGCGAGTTTTTAACCGCGCGGATTGCCGCGTTCAAGGTGCCCCGGAAAATCTGGATCGCAGCAGGGCCATTGCCGCGACTCGGCACCGAAAAGATCGATAAGGTCGCTTTGCGGGCGACGTATCGGGCGACCTACGCGGCCGAAACACAAGCGGCTTGATCTGGTGTGCGCCGCAGCATCGGGTTAAGCATTGTTAATGGCGGCGCGCGACATACTGAATAATATCGACCGACGTCGTCTGCTGATCGGTGGGGGTTCGGGCGTCGGGCTTCTTGTTGGCTGGGCGCTGTGGCCAAGGCGTTATCTCCCCAATCTCACAGCCGTCGATGGCGAATCAATCTTTAACGCCTGGTTGAAGATTGGCGAGGATGGCCATGTCACGGTGATTGTCCCGCAGGCAGAACATGGCCAAGGCGTCTACACCAGTCTGCCGCAAATTTTGGCGGATGAACTTGGTGCCGATTGGCGGACTGTGGCGGTCGAATCAGCGCCGCTCAATCCTCTTTATGCCAATCAACTGGGCGCTCAAACGATCTTTGACGGCCTGTTCGAGGCTCTGCCGAAGGAGCTTGCGCAGACCTATATCACTCGATCGGCGCTCATGCTGACTGGCGGGTCAACCTCTGCCCGGATGTTTGAAGCACCGCTTCGGCAGGCAGGTGCCACCGCGCGCGTGTTGCTTTGTCAGGCGGCCGCAGCCGAATGGAAAATCGACTGGCAGACCTGCACGACATCGGATGGTTTCGTTATTGCGGGCAAACGACGGCTGCGCTTTGGCGTATTGGCCGCGCGCAGCGCCAGCCTCAGTCCGCCAGTTGATATTGTTCTACGGCCTGAAGCTACGCGACGTATCTATGGACAGTCCGTGCCCCGGCTTGATACCCCTTCAAAGGTTGATGGATCAGCAAATTTTGCTGGCGATGTTCGCCTGCCCGAGATGGTTTTTGCTTCGATTCGTCAGGGTCCGGTCGGCAATTCTAAACTTGTCAGGGTTGACCGCAAGGCGGCCGAGCAGGTTCGCGGGATCGTAGCGGTCGTCGAAGAGGATCGCTGGGTCGCAGCAGTTGCGAGC